>JAQCGR010000274.1 GCA_027619995.1 Pseudomonadota bacterium
GGCCGATTCGAGATGGCCAATATTGGATTTCACCGAGCCGACCGCGCAAAAGCCGATATCGCGCGTATCGCCCGCGAAGGCTTCCTTCAGCCCCGCGATCTCGATTGGATCGCCCAGCGCGGTGCCCGTGCCATGGGCCTCGACATAGGAAATGTCGCGCGCCGTGAGGCCGGACCGGTCGAGCGCCCGCGCCACGACCTGCGCCTGGGCCCGCGGATTGGGCACGGTATAGCCGCCGGTTTTGCCGCCGGCGTTGATGGCCGAACCGCGCAGGACGCCATGAATGAAATCGCCATCGGCTAGGGCACGAGAGAGCGGTTTGAGCATGACGGCGCCGACGCCCTCACCGTCAACGAAACCGTCCGCCTCGTCACCGAAGCTCTTGCAGTCCGGTCCTTCGCTGACCATGCCGAGATTGCAGAGCCGGGTGAAATGCACCGGCCCGGCGATCACGTTCACGCCGCCCGCGATGGCGGTTTCGCAATCGCCCCGGCGCAGCGCGTCGCAGGCCAGATGCAGAGCCGTCAGTGAGGATGAGCAGGCGGTGTCCACCGCCATGCTCGGCCCGGTGAAATCGAAGCAATAGGTGACCCGGTTGGCGACCGACCAATAGGCCGAATGCGCATCGCCGCCATAGCTCTGGGCGGAGGCCCGCCCGCTCAGCCATTCGTAGCCGGCATTCATCACCCCGACATAGACCCCCACCGCCTGCCCCTTGCAGACCGGCGCGGGATAACCCGCATCCTCCAGCGCATGCCAGGCGGTCTCCAGGAACAGCCGTTCCTGGGGATCCAGAGTTTCCGCTTCCTGGGGCGAGATGCCGAAGAACAGCGGATCGAACTTGCCAGCGTCAGCGAGGAAACCGCCGAACTTCGTGTAATGCCGCCCGGCCTCGCCGCGCGCACCGCCGCCCGTCTCCCGCCAATCCCAGCGCGATATCGGCACCTCGCCAATAGCCGAGCGCCCCTCGCGCAACAGCTCCCAGAACTGTTCCGGATCGGCCGCGCCCGGGAAACGGCAGGCCATGCCGATAATGGCGATCGGCTCGTCGGCCGCGCCCGTGTCGTTGGACGGCCGCGCAACGGTTTCCGGCCGCGCGGAAACTGGCGGCGGCGTAGGTTCGACGGGTTCCGCGCGCAACGCTTCCGGCGGCACCGCTGCGGCTGCCGCAACGACCGTGTCGGCAAAAGTCTCGGCCAGGCGGTCGGCAAGGGCACGCAAGGTGCGCGCTTCGTAGAGGATCGTCGCGGGCACCGGCCCGAAGCGTGCCTCCAAGGCGCGATTGATATCCATGACGACGAGCGAATCGACGCCGAATGTCTCGAAGGTCGCATCGACATCGAGTTCGACCTCCGTCATGCCCAGCACCTTGCCGAAGACCTGGCGCAGGACGGCAAGGGTCCGGCCCGTATCGGCACTTGCCGGCGGCGCGGCCTTCTCGCTTGTCCCGACGACGACCGGCCGGGACGGCACGGCGACTGGCAAGCGCATCCACCCATCGCCCAGCGCGGCGAAGATGGCCTGGCCGCCGCTATCCGGGTTTGCCGTCCCGGGGCTGTGGACCACGAGCGGGCCGAACCCTTCAGCCGCCAGCCGGTCGCGCCAGAGCGGGACGGACAGCAAGGGGGCATGGAGCAATCGCCCGTCGCCCCCGTCATGGGTCCACCATTCGGGGGTCAGGCCAAAGGTCAGGGTGACCGCGTCGAACCGTGCCGTCACCTCGTTGACGAGAAGCAATCCACCCTGCGTGAGCAGCGATTTGGCATGGCCCAACGCGGCCGACAAATCGCCCACCGCATGCAGCACATTGGACGCGATGACGAGATCGTAGCTGCCGGTGTCGAAACCCTGTCCCCCCGGCGGGGACGCGATATCCAGCGCGCCGAACCGGACGAACGGATAATCTTTTCCGAACGCCGCTTCGGCCTGGCTGGCGAAGCTGCGCGAGACGTCGGTGAAATCGTAGTCGATCCGCCCGGCCAGCCCGGCCAAGGCCGCCAAGACATGGTGTGTCGCCGCGCCGGTGCCGCCACCGATCTCGAGGATGCGGAAGCGCCGCACCGGGTCCTCACCCGCATGCCCGGTGATAAAATCGGCCGCCAATTCGCCGAGCATCGCGTCGCAGGCCGCCATGGTCGGATTGCCGCGATAGACGGCTTGGACCTTGTCGCGATCGCCCCCGGGGAACAGAAGCTGCGTCGCCTCGCACCGGCCGGCCAAAAGATCGCCCAACCCGTCCAGGCATTGGTCCAAGAGAACCAGATGAGCCCGCACGGCCGGGGCTACGGGCCGCTCGGACACCGGATAGTCTCCGATCTCCAAGGTCTCGCCATCTGTCCGCGCGATGCCTTCCCGGACCAGCATTTCGATCAATGCCGCGAACAGCGCTTCATGCTTCGACGATAGCGCCAGGCGCGCGCGGATCTCGTCGAGCGAGTCGCGAGCGCCCGCTGCCGGCAAGGCAAAGCGAAGGACCTCCGCCAGCCGCCGGCGAGCGTAACGATCCAGGCTTTCATAGGCTTCGCCCGCTGCCGGCCCATTCTCTTCGGCCGGTCCGACCGCGCGAGGGAGGCGAGCCGGCAATGCCGCCCCGCCGCGCCGCAGCACGCTGGCGGGATCGGCCATCGCCACCCGTTTCTCGCCCGCAAGCCGGATCGGCATGGCCTGGCCGACGCCGTTCGCGAGCAGGCGTTCGAAAGCTTCCATGCCCGAGCCCGCTTCGATGGACAGCACGCCCTGGGCGTTCATCCGGCGCCGGGTTGCCTCGTCGGCAACGATGCCCGTCTCGCCCCAATAGCCCCAATCGATGGTGACGACCGGATATGTCGCTGCGGCGCGCAGACCCGAGGCATAGGCGTCGATGAACTGGCTGGCGGCGGCATAATTGGCCTGGCCGGCATTGCCCGAGAAGGAGATCGCCGAAGAGAAGAGGCAGAGGAAATCGAGCGGCGCATCGCCCAGGGCCTCGACCAGCACCGCGATGCCGCGCGTCTTCGGCGCCAGGACTTCCAGCAGATCGGCCTCGCCCATCCCGGCAACCAGCGAATCGCGCAGCACCAGCGCGGAATGCACGACTCCGTGGATATCCCCGAACCGGCCGCGCGCCTCGGCCAGAGCCGTGCGCAAGGCCTCGGCATCGCCGGCATCCGCGCTCAGATAGATCGCCTCGCCGCCCGCCGCTCGAACTTCGGCAAGGGCGGCGCGGATTTCCCCGTCCTCGGCCCGCCGGCCGATCCAGACAAGCCGCGCCCGCCAACGCTCGGCCAGATGGCGGCTCAGAACCCGGCCCAGCCCACCGGCCCCGCCGAGGATGACGTAACAACCCCCTTCGCGCAGCGGCAGGTCGCCACCCTCAAGCGCCGCCCGTTCCAAAATGCGCCGCCAGCGCAGCCCCCGGCGCAACGCGATGTCCTCGCCATCGCCATGACTCGGCTCCGCGGCCAACCCCCTGGCGATTTCATCGGGATCGTCGCGCAGATCGATATCGATCGCGGACACGCTCAATGGCGCGGCCTCGCGCGCTGCCGCCTTGGTCAGCCCGAGCGCCGCCGCACCGATGGGCCGCACCGGATCGCCCGATGCGAAGCCATGGCCCCGATCGGCGACGACTTTCAAATGTCCCGGCTTGCCCACCAGGGGCTTGAGACGCCGCAACAGCGGCAGCAGAACCCGCTCTTCCGCCAGCGCCACCTCGGACGAGGTCGGCAGCGAATCTCCCACCGCTGTATCGAGCGCGCCGAGCCAATAGACCAGATCGGCATCGCCCGGATCGCCGTCGAGAGCGAGGCTTCGCGCGCCCGGATGGCGGTGCAGCAACGCGCGCACCAAACCCGGCGCGCCGGCACCGCCCAGAACTGCCACGTTTTCGGGTCCGGTATCGGCGGGAGCGGCTTCGATCTTCCAGCCGGGCAGATAGATATCCAGCGCATCGGAATCCGCCGCCGCCTGCGCGGGCGCCGCGAGTTCGACGAAGGCCAGACCGGCAATCCGCAGAACCAGGCCGCCATCCTTATCGGTCACATCGATCGTAAAGCGGCCATCCGTACCCAATCGCGCACGCGCCTCGGCCTCCGCCGGCAAAGCGGCAAAGCATTCGATCCGGTCCGCCGCCACCGGCATCACGGCGCGCCGGGCATTCAGACTGGTGCCCGCCTCGCGCCCGCCGACGGTCTGCAACACGGCATCCAACCAGCCGGCGTCGAAGCCCTGCACCGCCCCTTCGATACGGCCGACCGCGACCGTCCCATCGCCCGAAACCTCGCGCAGGCGTCGGAAGCGCGGTCCGAAGACGAGTCCCGCTTCGGCGCATCGCGCATAGAAGGCGGGGCCGTCGATGCGGTGCGCCGAAGCCGCCAGTTCATCGCTTTCCGCGGTCGCCCGATCGTCATGCCCGACGCCCGTCAAGCGGCAGGTCAGATGCGGTCCCGCGCCGCTCGAAACCGTCAGTGCGCCGTCCTCGCGCAATTCGGTGACGAGGCTTGCGCCACTTTCGCCTTCCAGCGGTTTGACGAATCGCAGGTCCTCGATCCCAATCGGCCCGTCACCGTAGAGCAGGCGCCCGGCCTCCAGCGCCATCGCGATCAGACCCGAGGCCGGCAGGATCGAGCGGCCGCGCACCCGGTGATCGGCGAACACCCAATGCCGGGCCGGAATCTCGGACCGGAAAACCAGACCGCCACCCAGGCTGGCGGCCGCATCCACCTGGCCGAGCAGGCCCGTCCCTAGAATCTGCCGAGCCGCGCCCGCATCGGCGGG
>JAQCGR010000275.1 GCA_027619995.1 Pseudomonadota bacterium
GCGGCTGTCAAGCTCGCGCATCGTGCGCTGGATCGCACGGGTCTATGTCGAGATTTTCCGGGGTGCGCCCGCCCTGCTCATCCTGTTCTGGATCTATTACGCCCTGCCCCATTTCGGTCCGACCCTGGATGCCCTGACCGCGGCGGTGATCGGCCTGGGCCTGAATGCCGGAGCCTACGGTTCGGAGGTCGTGCGCGGCGCCTTGCTGGCCGTGCCCAAGGGCCAGCACGAGGCGGCCACGGCGCTCAATTTCGCGCCGCGCCAGCGATTGACGCGGGTGATCCTGCCCCAGGCCCTGATCATGATGATGCCGCCCTTCGGCAATCTCGCCATCGAGTTCCTCAAATCGACATCGCTGGTCTCACTCATCACCTTGACCGAGCTGACCTCGCGCGCGGTGCAGCTCAACAACGTGCTGTTTCGACCGGCCGAGATATTCGTCCTGGTCCTGGCGGTCTATTTCGCCCTGTCCCTGATCATCACCGCCGCCATGCGCGCCATCGAGGCCCGGCTGAACCGCAGCATGGGCCGCGAGGGGCGCCTGTCATGACGGGAATCGAGGCATGATCTGGGACTGGGCCTACGCCTGGGAAATCCTGCCGGTCCTGGGCTATGCCGCCATCGTCACGATCAAGGCGACGATCGCGGGCTATCTGGTCGCCCTGGTGGGCGGGCTGGCCCTGGCGCTGATGCGCCGCTCTCCGATCCGCGCCCTGGCCTGGCCGACCGCCGTCTTCGTCGAGTTCGTGCGCAGCACGCCGCTGCTGGTCCAGCTTTTCTTCCTGTTCTTCGGCCTGCCGGAACTGGGCATCAAGCTATCCCCCTTTGCGACCGGGGTGCTCGGGCTTGGCCTGCATTTCAGCACCTATACCTCCGAGGTCTACCGCGCCGGTATCGACGGCGTGGCGCGCGGCCAATGGGAAGCGGGCAAGGCGCTGAACTTCTCGACCTATCGACGCTACCGCGCCGTGGTGCTGCCCCAGGCGATCCCGCCCATCGTGCCGGTGCTGGGCAATTATCTGCTGACCATGTTCAAGGACAGCACCCTGCTCTCCGCCATCGCGGTGAAGGAACTCCTGCAGATGGCCAAGATCATCGGCTCCGACACTTTCCGCTATATGGAGCCGCTGACCATCGTCGGGGTCTTCTTCATCGTCATGAGCGTGGTCTCGGCGACCGGCATCAGCTGGCTTGAACGCAAACTCAATCCCCGGAGGTCCGCGTGAGCGAGACGGATAAGCGCGGCGATGCCCCCCCAAGCGATGCCCCCCCAAGCGATACCCCAATGGTGCGGTTCGACGGAGTCACCAAGGCCTTCGGCGATCTGGTCGTGCTCGACAAATTCGACCTGGCCGTGCCCAAGGGCGAGAAGCTGGCCGTGATCGGGCCCAGCGGCTCGGGCAAATCGACTTTGCTGCGCGTGCTGATGACCCTGGAGACGATCAGCGGCGGGGTGGTCGAAGTCGGCGGCGAACCCCTCTGGCACATGGAGCGCGGCGGCGGGCTGGTGGCCGCGAACGAGGCCCATCTTAGGAAGATGCGGAGGAAGATCGGCATGGTCTTCCAGCATTTCAACCTGTTCCCCCATATGAGCGCGTTGCGCAACGTGACCGAGGCGCCGATCCATGTGCTGGGCTTGGCCAAGGCCGAGGCGGTGGAACGCGGCGAGGCCCTGCTGCGCCAGGTCGGTCTGGCCGACAAGATGGACAGCAAGCCGGCGCAGCTATCGGGCGGCCAGCAGCAGCGCGTGGCGATCGCCCGCGCCCTGGCCATGCGACCCGAGGTGATGCTGTTCGACGAGGTGACCAGCGCCCTCGACCCAGAACTCGTCGGCGAGGTCCTGGCCGTGATCCGCGACCTGGCCCATGAGCAGGACCTGACCATGCTCATCGTCACTCACCAGATGGGCTTCGCCAACGAAATCTGCGACCGGGTGTGTTTTCTGGAAGGCGGGCAGCTCGTGGAGGAAGGCCCGCCGGAGCGGATTTTCAAGGAGCCGCAACAGCAGAGGACACGGGATTTTTTGAAGGCGGTGTTGGAGGTTTAGGGGAACCTCCGACTAGACTTCATTTAGGGGATGCCGACTAATCTTACCCCTTCCGCGCTGTCGTCCCGGGACTTGTTCCCGGGACCCATTCGCCCTAACCGTTCAACCAGTCGTAGAAATCGTCCCACTCTGGATTGCCATTTTCTATCAGGCGTATCTTCCAGGCGCGGGGCCATTCCTTCATGGTTTACTCGCGTTGGATCGCGTTCTCGATCCGGTCATGCGGCTCGGCATGCACCAGCCGGGTGACTCGGTAGCGTTTGACGAAGCGGGAACCGATGCCCTGCCGGTGCTTGGAAACGCGGCGCACGACATCGTTTGTCACGCCGGTATAGAGCGTGCCGTTCTTGCGGCTGGCCAGGATGTAGACCCAGTAGCGCATCGCCATGTCCCGACGCCAATGGGTCCCGGGAACAAGTCCCGGGACGACAGCTGTGTGTGGCTTGAGAGTACAACGCGAGAGGTGTGAATGCTCTGGGCGAAGTCGGGGACATCCAATGTGCCATCCCGCCCCTCACGCCCCCGGCACGGCGGCGGTGACGACGAGTTCGAAGCCGGTGATGCCGGCATCGCACATGAAGCCGTCTTCGTCCGTCGCGTTGTAGAAGCCCATCACCCGGTCGAGGTCGGGGGTGATGGTGAAGCCCTGGTTCGGGCGCACGCCGCGCACCCATTCGCCGACCGGGCGGGTCACGTCGAGGGACCAGAGGTTCGTGCCGCGCGCATCATGGGGGCCGGTGTCCGGGCGCGCGGGGCGCGATGCGATGAAGGGGCGTGAACCGCCATCCACGCTGCCCTGCCCAAAGCGCCCGTCCGCCCAGTTTTCCGTTGCCTGGCCGATCATCATGACGGCGCATTGCTCCCGGTTGCCGCGCAGGCGCGGCGCGTCGAGGGGCGAGAAAAAGCGCTGGACCCGCAGTTCCGCGTGGGTCACGACCGCGCCCGGCGCAAGGCTGGAAAGATCGAAGTGGGCGGCGGCCTGATAGGTGTCGACGATGCGGAGATGGCAGGACTGGCCGCGCGTAACGGCGACCTCGTAACCGGCAAGATCGCGGATCCGGTCGCCCGGAGAGGCCGATTCGCGCTGGCGCATGAATTCGTCCCAAACGTAGAGGCGCGTGCCCCGGCGATCCAGGAAGAACGGGTCGCAGACGCCGAACCTGTCATGTTGCTTCACGCCGAAGATGCTCGCCGTCCGGTCGGGTTGGAAGGTGAAGGTCCGTTCAGACAGGGGCGGCAGATTGCAGGATGCGAGGGCCAGAAAAAGGAAAGCGGCTGCGGTGAAAGGTCGATATACGCGCAGTTTTTTCGGCATGGTGGCGTTCCTTTTTCGATGTCCTGCCGGTGATGCATCGACCAGCGACGGTCTAGGGTCTAAAGAAACCGCGCGACGGTCGCTATTAAACCTTCGTCTAAGGCATTGGGCCTTTGGATAGGTTGTGGCGCCTCCTCGATTCAAGTGCGCCCGCATTCCCCATCCGTCATGCCCCGGCAAAGTCCGGGGAATCCAGGCTGGCGGCGATCTGGATGGCCCGGGCGGAGTGGCATTTGGGCCGAGCCATGACGACTGAGAGTGAGAGGAACGCGCGCTGGCAAAAACTGATTGCGGATAACAGCTGGATTTCCTGTGCAGGAGGATGAAGCGGAAGCCACCGCGTATCTTCCGACTCGCCCCGGCGGGGGGCGCGACCTATAGTCCGGGGGCGGCCCATTGGGGTCGTTGACCCCCCTGTTTCGAGCCCCATATCCCCGCCTGATGGCCGATCACATCGTCATTCGCGGCGCCCGCGAACACAATCTCAAGAATATCGACGTGGAGATCCCGCGCGACCGGCTGACCGTGATCACCGGGCTGTCGGGCTCGGGCAAGTCCTCGCTCGCCTTCGACACAATCTATGCCGACGGGCAGCGGCGCTATGTCGAATCGCTCTCGGCCTATGCGCGCCAGTTCCTGGAACTGATGCAGAAGCCGGATGTGGATTCGATCGAGGGGCTGTCGCCGGCGATCTCGATCGAGCAGAAGACGACGTCGAAGAATCCGCGCTCGACCGTCGGCACGGTGACCGAGATCCACGACTACATGCGCCTGCTGTGGGCGCGGGTGGGCGTGCCCTATTCGCCGGCCACCGGCCTGCCGATCGAGAGCCAGACCATCAGCCAGATGGTCGACAAGCTGGTCGCCCTGCCCGACGGCGAGCGCATCCTTCTGCTGGCTCCGGTCGTTCGCGGCCGCAAGGGCGAATACAGGAAGGAAATCGCCGAGTGGCAGCGCCAGGGCTTCCAGCGGCTGAAGATCGACGGCCAGTTCTATCCCATCGACGAAGCCCCGACGCTGGACAAGAAGTTCAAGCACGACATCGACATCGTCGTTGACCGGATCATCACCAAACCCGAGCAGGAAGGCCGCTACGCCGACAGTCTGCAGACGGCCCTGGGCCTGGCCGACGGCCTGGCGACGGCCGAATGGGCCAGCGTCGCCGAGGGCGAGACCGCGCCGCGCACCCTGGTCTTTTCCGAACGCTTCGCCTGCCCCGTTTCCGGCTTCACCATCGCCGAGATCGAGCCGCGGCTGTTCTCGTTCAACAACCCCTACGGCGCCTGCCCGGTCTGCGACGGTCTGGGGGTGAAGCTGGCCTTCGACGCCGACCTGGTGATCCCGGACCGCGACAAGAGCCTGCACAAGGGCGCGGTCGCTCCCTGGGC
>JAQCGR010000276.1 GCA_027619995.1 Pseudomonadota bacterium
GGGTTGCCCGCCGAACGATCCAGGGTCAAAATCAACCGTGTGGGAGGGGCCCACATGGGGAATCCCGGTTTATTGTTGTCGCTTCTTCCGCGACCCCACGAAGCGAATTCGGGAGGCCGACACCAAGCCGAGGATCGTTGTGCGATCGATCCAGGCGAGGGAATATTATACTTCGATATAGCTGTGTCAAAACAATGCCGATGTCGTCGGGCGGCGCTGTCGGATATCGGCGTGCGGCGGAGAGAACCCGGCGGTGGCACGCTCTCGCCGCGAACACGGCGACGAGCCATTTAGATCCGCTTGGTGCAATCCCCCCACCGCTTCGCTACTCTCGCGGCCTCTGAGCCGGCTCGGGGAGGGGCGGTGGAATTCATCTTCATGCTGACACGCCAGGATCGTACCGTGGTCGACGCGGAACGGGTGCTGGCCGAAGTCTTCGCCATCGGCGTGCGCCATATCGGCTTCAAGGATATCGGCGTCGACCGCACCGTGCTCGATCGTCTTAACCGGACGATCAAGCAGGACGGCGGGACAAGCTATATGGAGGTCGTGAGCGCCACGCCCGAGGCTTGCTTGGCTTCGGCCCGGGTCGCGGCGGAGATCGGCGTCGACTGCCTGCTCGGCGGGACCGAGGTCTCGCGCACGATGGAGATCGTCGGCCGTTCGGGCATCGCCTATTTCCCCTTCGTCGGCCGCCCGGAGGGTCATCCGACCCGCCTCGGCGGAGACCCCGTCTCGGTTGCCGAGGATTGTCGCAGAGCCGAGGCCCAGGGCTGCGCCGGTGTCGATCTGCTTGCCTATCGCGCGACCGATTCCGATCCAGTCGGCCTGATCGCCTCGGCTCGGGCCAGCCTCGCCGGCCGGCTGATCGTCGCCGGCAGCATCGATTCGCCAGACCGCGTGCGGGACGTCGCGCTGGCCGGGGCGGACGCATTCACCATCGGCTCGGCCGCCTTCGACGGCTCCTTCGCCCCGGACAAGGGCGCGCTCTCCTCCCAGGTCGAGGATATTCTGGCGGCGGTCGCAGCCAGCGCGCGACACGCCAAGCAGAAAACAGCCCCATGACACCGGAACGACGGATCGAAGAACTCGGACTCGCCCTGCCGGAATTCGGTGGGACGGGCTATTACGGCGGCAATTTCGGCACCATGAAGCCCTTCCATATCGAGGGCACAGTGCTGCATCTCTCCGGCCATGTGCCCTGGAATCCGGAGGGCGGCCTGCTCTATCCCGGCCGCCTCGGCTCCGCCGTGACCATCCCGCAGGGCTATGAAGCCGCGCGGCTGACCGCGCTCAACGCCCTGGCCGGGGCGCGCCACGCGCTCGGCTCGCTCTCGCGCATCCGCTCGGTCATCAAGAGCCTCAACTTCGTCGCCTGCGAGCCCGACTTCACCGATATCCATAAAGTGTCGAGCGGCCTCTCCGACCTTCTGGTCGAGGTGTTCGGCGAGGAGATCGGCCTGGGCGGCCGGGCGACCATCGGCGTTCAGACCCTGGCCGATAACATCTGCTTCGAGACCTGGATTCAATTCTCGATCCGTGACAGTTAAAACCATTCGGCTTCCCGCCGATCCCATCGCCTAATTCTTCTCCCGACCATTCGAAAGCGCCCAGGACCATGAGAGATTTCCACCTGCCCGGCCGTTCGCCCGTCTTCGCCACCGGCGGAGTCGCCGCAACCTCGCACCCCGTCGCCACCGTGACCGCCCTGGACATGTTGCGCGATGGCGGCAATGCCGTCGATGCGGCCGTTGCGGCCTGCGCTGTGCTCTGCGTGATCGAACCGCATATGACGGCGATCGGCGGCGACTGTTTCGCGCTCCTGGCCAAGGGCGGCGGCGACGAGGTGATCGCGCTCAACGGCTCCGGCCGCGCCCCGGCAGCCGCGACGCCGGCACGCCTGGCCGAGCTGGGCCTGTCCGAAATTCCGCAGTTCGGACCCCATCCCGTCACGGTGCCAGGCTGCGTCGACGCCTGGGCGCGTCTGGTCGACGCCCATGGCCGCAAAAGCCTGGGCGAACTGCTGGCCCCCGCGATCCGTTGCGCCGAGGAAGGCGTGCCCGTCGCGCCGCGCGTCGCCCATGACTGGGCGCGCGATCTGGTCGCGCTCGATCAAGACGAGAATGCCCGCCGGATCTATCTGCCCGAGGGGCGTCCCCCCAAGGTCGGCGAAATCTTCCGCCAGCCGCTGCTGGCCGAGACCCTGCGGCGCATCGCGGAAGAAGGCCGCGCGGGCTTTTACGAAGGTCCGGTGGCCGAGGATATGGTCTCCCATCTCAACGCCCTGGGCGGGTTGCACAGCTTGGAGGATTTCGCCCGGACCGAGGCCAGCTTCGTCGCGCCTATCCGCACCAGCTACCGCGGGCACGAAGTCTACGAATGCCCGCCCAACGGCCAGGGCATCGTCGCGCTTATCATGCTGAATATCCTCTCGGGCTACGATCTCGCCGGGCTCGACCCACTGGGCGCCGAGCGCTTCCATCTGGAGATGGAGGCCGGCCGTCTCGCTTTCCGCGACCGCAACACCTTCATCGCCGATCCGGACGAATACGCCGTGCCCGTGGCGGAACTGCTGAGCGAGGAATACGCCGCCGACCTGCGCGGCCATATCGACCGCGACAAGGCGATGGGTGCCTTGCCGCCCTCTTCTATCCCGGTGCATCGCGACACCGTCTATCTCACCGTCGTCGATGGCGAGCGCAATGCGATCAGCTTCATCAATTCCATCTTCGGCGGTTTCGGCAGCGGCGTCGTCGCGCCGAAAAGCGGCGTCATGCTGCAGAACCGGGGCCATAGCTTCCGCCTCGACCCGACCCATCCGAACTGCATCGCGCCGCGCAAACGGCCGATGCACACGATCATCCCCGGCATGGTCTGCCGCGACGGCCATGCCGTGATGCCCTTCGGCGTCATGGGCGGGCATTACCAGCCCTACGGCCATACCCATCTCGTGACCAATGTCATCGATTACGGCATGGACGTTCAGGAGGGCCTCGACTTCCCCCGGGCCGAACATCAGAACGGCATCCTGCGGGCCGAGCCGACGGTCCCCCACGAGACAATCCGCGGCCTCGAAGCCAAGGGCCACAAGATCGAGCGCTCGACAGACCCGCTGGGCGGCGGACAGGCGATCAGCATTGTGCCGGAGTCCGGCTTGCTGATCGGCGGGTCCGATCCGCGCAAGGACGGCTGCGCGCTGGGGATTTGAGCCCATGGCAGACGAAACCGTCGTCGAAGCGCTCGTCGCCGCGCTGAAGGCGCGCGGCGTGAAGCATATGTTCGGCATCCCGGGAGGCGGCTCCAGCCTGGACGTGATCGAGGCGGGCGCCGCCGCCGGCATTGAGTTCGTGCTCTCGCGCACGGAAGCGGCGGGCGCCTTCATGGCCTGCGCCACCGCCGAAATCACCGGCGCGCCCGGCGTGTTGCTGACTGGCGTCGGCCCCGGCATGGCCAGCGCCGTCAACGGCATGGCCTATGCCTATCTCGACCGTGTGCCGCTGATCCTGGTGACCGACGCAGCCGACGAGGCCCAGGCCTATGTCACCCATCAGATCATCGACCAGCCCGCCATTACCGCGCCGATCACCAAAGGGCGCCGGAGCTTGAAGGCGGGCGACGGGCAGCGGGAGATCGGCGCACTGCTGGACACCGCCCTGGCTGAGCCGCGCGGACCGATCCATATCGATCTGAGCAGCGCTCAGGCGCGCAAGGCGGCGGGCGCCGCCCCGCCCGAAACCGTCGCGGCATCGGTCGCGGTGTGGAACGAATCGGACCTCGCCGCGGCGCGCGCCCTGCTGGCCGAGGCGCGCCGCCCCGCAATCGTCGCCGGGGTCCAGGCGACCCGCAGTGCCGATGCCCTGCGCGGGCTTGCCGAAGCACTCGCCTGCCCCGTCTTCACGACATACAAGGCCAAGGGCTGCATGGCAGACAGCCACCCGCTCCAGGTCGGCCATTACACGGGTGGCGAGGCCGAGGCGTCCTGTCTGCGCGAGGCCGATCTGATCCTGCTGTTCGGCTTCGATCCGGTCGAAGCGATCCCCCAGCCCTGGCGCTACGATGAGCAGGGCCTAGAGATCGGCGCTGCCGCCAGCCTGCCCCATTACCGCACCCCGGACATTTCCCTGATCGGCGATATGAACGGCGCGGCCGCAGCCCTGCGCGGCGCCAACCGGCCGTCGGACTGGACGACGGCGGAAATCGCGGGCCATCGCGCTGCAATGCGCACAGCTCTCCGGGCCCCGGCGAAAACCGGCATCCCGTCCTGGCATCTGGTGGAGAGTCTGGCGAAAGCCGCCCGGCCCGGCACGCGCGCCACGGTCGACGCGGGCGCGCATATGTTTTCAGCCATGGGTTTCTGGGCGGCGGAAGAGGCCCGCGGCACGCTCATTTCCGACGGGCTTTCGACCATGTCATACGCTCTGCCCGCCGCCATCGCCTCGTCCTTGGCCGAGCCGGATCGCCCCGCCCTCTGCATGACCGGCGACGGCGGGCTGATGATGGTGATCGCCGAGCTGGCAACCGCGGCCGAACGAAATCTCGATATCCTGGTCGCCGTGTTCAACGATGCGGCGCTTTCGCTCATCGACATCAAACAGGCCGCGCGCGGCATGGAAAGCCGGGGCGTGCGCTATCCCGGACCGGATTTCGCCAAGGTTGCCGGGGGTTTCGGTTGCCGGGCCTGGCGGGTCGAGGATCCGGCCGCCCTGGACGGCCCCATCGCCGAAGCGATGGACTTGAC
>JAQCGR010000277.1 GCA_027619995.1 Pseudomonadota bacterium
GAATCAGAAATCCCGATCCAACGGAATCCCCTATTTCGATTCACGCAGATCGGATGATGCTCTAGCGGCCGTCTCGCGCGCGCGGATGGGCGGCGGCATGGACGGCGCGCAGGCGCTCGGTGTCCACCTCGGTATAGCGCTGGGTGGTCGAGAGCGAGGCATGGCCCAGCAATTCCTGGATCGTCCGCAGATCGCCGCCAGCGGCCAGCAGATGGGTCGCGAAACTGTGGCGCAGGGCATGGGGCGTGGCGCTGTCCGGCAGGCCGAGCTGGTCGCGCAGCCTGGCGGTGCGCCGCTGCACCTCGCGCGGGCTCAACCGGCCGCCGCGCACGGCGCGGAACAGAGGATCCTCCAGGCCTGCGGCGAAGGGCAGGACGGCCAGATAATCGGCGATCGCGGTTCGGACCGCCGGCAGCACGGGGACGATGCGTTCCTTTCCGCCCTTGCCCAGGACGCGCAGGGTCTCGCCCTCGGGCGCATCCGCGCGGTTCAGCCCCAGGGCTTCGGCGATGCGCAATCCGCAGCCATAGAGCAGGGTGAAGACCGCCAGATCGCGCTTCTGGATCCAGGCCGGGTCGCGCGCCGGATCGACCGGCAGGGCGATCAGGTCCAGGGCATCGCGCTCGGTCAGGGGCCGGGGAACGGCATGGGGCAGGCGCGGCGTGCGGATCGTCGCCAGGACGCCGCTGCCGCCCCGGCCGGTGCGGTCGAGAAAGCGGAAGAAGCCGCGCACAATAAGGCTGGAACGCGCCGTCGAACTGCGGGCCAGCCCGGCCCCAGCGCGGCGCGCCAGCCAGGCGCGGAAATCGGTCGCGCGCAGGGCGCGCAGGGCGTCGAGATCCGGGGTCTGGCCCAGATGATCGGTCAGGAAGTCGAGAAAGGCGTCGAGATCGCGGCCATAGGCGGCCAGGGTATGGGGCGATGCCCGCCGCTCATGAGTCAGCCAGGCGCGCCAATCGGCGATGGCCTTGGCAAGGCCCTCCGCTTCGCCGGGTCGGGTCAGGCCGGCAGGTACAGCCATGAGCGGATGGAGCGGGCCGTCACCTTGGCCAGGAAGCACAGGAGTTCCGTGCCCTGGTTGGGGTGGAAGCGGGACTCGGAGCGGGCGCCGATGGCGAGCAGGCCGGTCGGGGCGTTCGGGCCGATATCCAGGCGCAGCAGGGCCTCGGATTTCACCAGGGTCGCGCCGCCGCCGAAGATCGTTTCCGCGCCGCCGCCCGACGGGCAGGGCCGCAGGGCGCAGATCTTGCCCTCGCCCAGGGCGTCGTCGATCACGCCCGATTCCAGCACGCGGACGCCGGCCTTCTGGCCGCGCGCGCAGTCGCCATCGCTTTCGACGCAGAGGGTGACGACATCGACATCCAGATGAACCCCGAAATCGGTTGTCACGATCTCGATCAGATTCTCGAAGGTGGTCGCCGCCAGAAGGGCGAGGATCGCGGCATGGACCCGGTTCTGGCTGACCAGGTTGCCGCGGGTGGTCGAGACCAGGTCCTTGTAGGTCTGACGGTGCTTGCGATGGGCGTCCTGCAACTGGCGGATCATGACCTGCTGCATATCGACCACGCCGTCACCCATCTCGCGGGCCGGCGCGGCGAGGACCGCAAGCAGTTCGGGATGGAGGCGCAGGAACTCGGGGTTCGCCTGCAGGAAGGCGACGACCTGGCTCTCGGTCGCGTCCTCGGGGGGCTTGGCGGCGGCGGCGTCAGCCCTGGCCACGGGACGGCGCCTTCTTGTCGTCTTTCGCGCCGTCCTTGCCCAGAATCGATTGCCCGGTCTTCGCCCAATCGGCCAGGAAGGCCGCCAGGCCCTTGTCGGTCAGGGGATGGGAGAAGAGCTGGCGGATGACGCTGCCCGGCATGGTCGCGACATGGGCGCCCATCCGGGCCGCCTCGATGACATGCATGGGGTGGCGGATCGAGGCGACCAGGACCTCGGTCTCGAAATCCGGATACTGGCTGTAGATCTGGCAGATATCGGCGATCAGCTCCATCCCGGGGGTGGAGATATCGTCCAGCCGCCCGACGAAGGGCGAGACGAAGCTGGCGCCCGCCTTGGCCGCGAGGATGGCCTGGCCGGGCGAGAAGCACAGGGTGACATTGACCATCGTGCCTTCGCCCGAAAGCACCTTGCAGGTCTTGAGGCCGTCAGGGGTCAGCGGCACCTTGACCGCGATATTCGGCGCGATGCGGGCCAGGCGCTTGCCCTCTGCGAGCATGGTCTCATGATCCGTCGCGGCGACTTCCGCGCTGACCGGGCCGGGCACGATTTCGCAGATTTCCTCGATGACCTCGATGAAATCGCGCCCCGACTTGGCGATAAGCGAGGGGTTGGTGGTGACCCCGTCGAGCAGACCGGTCGAGGCCAGCTCGCGAATCTCCGCCGTATCGGCCGTATCGATAAAGAACTTCATGGATATTCCTGACTCACGCTGACTTTGGGCTGACTTTAGGCCGATTTTGGGGTAACGCGAGGACTTATGCAGGACAAGCGTCCGTGGGGTTCCCGCGCCAGAATTCCAATCCGGAATCGCCCGCGTCTCTCCGCTCGTGGCCGCTCCCGTGAACCTCGACTAGTGTATAGCGCATGCCCGCATCCCATGCCAGTTCGCCCCCTGCTTCGGAACCGGATTCGGCGCCCGCTTCCGGCGCCGGTTCGCTCTTCGAGTCCGAGCCCGAGTCCGAGTCTGAGTTCGAGTCCGGCGAGGGGCAGCGGCTGCGCGTTCTGCTCCCGCTGCCGCTGGCGGGCGCCTACGACTACCGCGCGCCGCCGGGCATGGCCCCGGCACCAGGCGCCTTCGTGCGCGTTCCCCTCGGCCGGCGCGAGATTCTGGGCGTGGTCTGGGGCATGGTCGAGGGCGGGGGCACGGATGAAATCGACGATGCGCGCCTACGCGATATTTCGGAGATCCTTGACGCCCCGCCGATGACCGATGCCCTGCGCGCCCTGGTCGACTGGGTCGCGGCCTATACCCTGGCCCTGCCCGGCTCGGTCCTGCGCATGGCGATGAATGTGCCCGCCGCGCTGGAGCCGCCGCGCCCGGTCACGGCTTTTCGCCTGTCGGCAATGGATTCGGAAGCTTCCGGGCTGCGTCTCACTCCGGCGCGGCGCCGGGTATTGGCCCTGCTGGCCGAGGGTCCGGCGCGCCCGGCGGCCGAAATCGCACGCGAGGCGGGGACCGGCGCCTCCGTCATCAAGGCCATGGCAGAGGCGGGTCTGCTCGATCAGGTTGCGATCCGGCCGCGCCACGGTTTTGCGAAGCCCGATCCGGATCGCTTGGGGCCCGTTCTCTCGCCCGACCAGCAGGCGGCGGCGGACTCGTTGCGCGCCAGCACGGCGGCTGGGTGCTACAGCGCGATCCTGCTCGACGGCGTGCCCGGCGCGGGCAAGACCGAGGTCTATTTCGAGGCCATCGCCGAGGCCCTGCGGCGCGGGCGCCAAGCCCTCGTTCTGGTGCCCGAGATCGCCCTGACCGCGCAGTGGCTGGAGCGTTTCGAACGCCGCTTCGGCGTGATGCCGGCGGTCTGGCATTCCGACCTGACCCAGGCCCGGCGGCGCGAGACCTGGCGCGCCGTGGCCGAAGGCGAAGTCGGCGTGGTCGTGGCCGCGCGTTCCGGCCTGTTCCTGCCCTTTCCCGATCTGGGCGCGATCGTCGTGGACGAGGAACACGACCCCTCCTTCAAACAGGAGGAAGGGGTGATCTATCACGCCCGCGATATGGCCGTGGTGCGGGCCCATCTGAGCGGCATTCCGATTGTCCTGGTCTCAGCCACGCCGTCCCTGGAAAGCGTCGCCAATGTCGAGGCGGAGCGTTACGAAAGGCTGCATCTGCCGGCGCGTCACGGCGGCGCTGAACTGCCCGAGGTCGCGGCCATCGACATGCGCGCCGATCCGCCACCGCGCCAGTCCTGGCTCTCGCCGGTCCTGCGGACGGCGCTGGAGGACACCTTCGCGGCGGGCGAGCAGGCGATGCTGTTCCTGAACCGGCGCGGCTATGCCCCGCTGACCTTGTGCCGGGCCTGCGGGCATCGCCTGCAATGCCCCCATTGCACGGCCTGGCTGGTCGAGCACCGCCTGAGCGGCCGCCTGATGTGCCACCATTGCGGCCATGATGTGGCCTTTCCCCGCGACTGTCCGTCCTGCGGCGCGGAGGATGCCCTGGCGGCCTGCGGCCCCGGGGTCGAGCGCCTGGCCGAGGAAGTCGCTGCCCTCTGGCCCGATCTGCGCGTGGCGGTCATGGCCAGCGACACGATCAACGGCCCGGAGGCTGCCCAGGCGCTGGTCCGCGCCGTGCGCGACCACGAGGTCGATCTGCTGATCGGCACCCAGATCGTCGCCAAGGGCCATCATTTTCCGATGCTGACCCTGGTCGGCGTGGTCGATGCCGATCTGGGCCTGGCCGGGGGCGATCTGCGCGCCGCCGAACGGACCTATCAGCTGCTCTATCAGGTTGCCGGAAGGGCAGGGCGCGAGGCGCGGCCCGGGCGGGTGCTGTTGCAGACCTATATGCCCGAACATCCCGTGCTCGGCGCCCTCATTTCGGGCGACAGGGACGGTTTCGTCGCGGCCGAGGCCGAGGCGCGCCGGGACCACGGCATGCCGCCTTTCGGCCGGCTGGCCGCGGTCATCGTTTCCGGCCCCCGCGCCGAGGAGGTCGACCGGGTGGCCCGCGCCCTGGGCCGGGCGGCGCCTCGCGCGGCCGATATCCTCGTGCTCGGCCCGGCCCCGG
>JAQCGR010000278.1 GCA_027619995.1 Pseudomonadota bacterium
TTTTGATGAACGCCATGAAGGCGCCGCAGGTGCGGTGCGGCACATGCACCGCGATCACGTTCGGATGGTTGCGCTTCAGCGTGTTCAGGATTTCGCCCTCGCGCGTGATGCACGAGACCAAAATATGGTCCTGCGACATGCCGGAAACGATCGAATGGTACATCGCGTCCTTGCGCATGCGGATGCGCTTGGCGACGAACACGTTCTGCGTGCTTCGATAGGACGCGTAGCCGGTGAATTCGCTGAACGGGCCCTCGGGCTCGATCGCGTCGGCCAGGATCTCTCCTTCGATGACGATTTCCGCCGCCGCCGGGACTTCCAGGTCCTGGATGCCGCACTTGGCGAGGCGATAGGGCTCGCCGAACAGGCCGCCGATGATCTCGAACTTCCGCACGTTCGGCGGATAGGCGTAGACCATCGATCCCATGTAGTGCAGCGGGTGGATGCCGAGCGTGATGGCCGCCGGCAGCGACTGGCCCTTTTCCTGGGCGCGGCGATGGAATTCGTACATGCGCCGGCGCGAATGCAGCGACACGCCGAGCCGGTTCTTGCCCTTCAGCATCAGGCGGTGGAATCCGGTGGTATCGACGCCGGTGACCGGGTCGCGCGCCGCGATCTGCCCCGCCGTGATGTAGGGCGCGGCGTCGACCGTGAAATGCAGCGGGATCGGCAGCTTGGTCAGGTCGACGTCGTCGCCTTCCAGCACCACCTCGTTCCAGGCCGGATCGGCGACGGTGTCGCAGGGAATGTATTTCTGCACCCGGTCGCGGAACGCGGTCGGCAACTCGGCCGGATCGACCTTCAGGCAGGCGGCGAGAAGTTTCCGGTTGCCGGCGATGTTGGTGACCACCGGCATCGTGTGGCCTTCGACGTTCTCGTAGATCACCACCGGGCTCTTGCCCGCGCTTTCCAGTTCGAAGACCAGCGATGTGATGTCGAGGTGGGTGCGGACCGGCTGCTTGATGCGCAGGATCTCGTCCGGGTAGTCCCGTTCGACCATGGCGAGGAACCCGCGCAGGCTTTGCGAATCGTAATTCCCGACCTTGATCCCCATCGCACCCTTCCCTGTTATTTGGGTTTTACTATTTGTAGGACCTTAGCATGACTACTCGGCGATGCAACTGCGTCGGCGCGCCGCCGCGTGGAGCACAGGACGCACGGAGCGCATGGCGCGGCGGCGGACGTCTTTCGCGGTGGCGGGCGGCTTCGCGGGCCGGAACCGCCCCGAACGCACAGGAAGCGGCGCCGATGCGGTTTCGAACGGTTCGGCGCGTTTTCAGCGCGATCCGAGCGCGTCATTTACCGGCAAAGCCGCGATTTCAAAGGAAAGCGGCGGAAATTTTTTGACGCCGTCATCCTTTGTGACCCTTTGTCACCCCTTCCAACGGGTGGGCGACCGCCCTGGATGACACGGGAAGCGGTTTCGATGCGGTTTTAGGCGAATTCGCAGCGGTTCCGGCCGCGCCTTTCCGCGTAACCTATTGATCCCAAAGAAACTGCGACGGATTTTTTTTCGACGCTGTTATCTTTTGTCATCAATTGTCAGCTTTTGTCATAATTTTCTTAATATTGATTAAAATCTCCTCGGCACCGACTCTTAAAGTTATTTAATTCCTATCATAGGATCAAGAAAGAGTCAAGGTGGTGAGGAAACCCTTTCCCCTTCTGGCAAAACATTGGATCGCTAACCGCTCAAGAAGAAGCGCCGGCGCCGGCGCCTGCGTCTGCGGTCGCAGCTGCTGCCACTGCATTTCTAATGGGGCCAACAGTGCTATCGGCTTGGTCTGCATATGCTTGAGCCCAAATCGTGCAAAACGCCCCCATGACTGTAGACTCAGGGACCAAACCAAGTTTCTCTCCTAATTGGACAAACAGCAGATGAGCATCGCGGTTTTGACGAAGCACTTCTTCACACATTGCGCGTACATCGTTGGCACGCTCAAACTCCTTAAGAAGCGCGACGGATAACTTCCCTGTCAATTCGCGTCCAACCGTGACCCCCTTTTCGCGTCCAATCGTGACCCCCTCCCGGGGGCAAAGAATGGGCTTATCCCGGTAGTGCATAGGAGGGACCCGCGCCCGTAGCGCAGCGCCCCCGGCGATGCGCGGAGCGGAGGGCGTGGGAGGTTCCTGTGCACCCACGGGGGTAAGCCCGGGAGGGGGTCCGGGGGAGGGTTTGTCAGCTTCGGTTTTTGAACCGCCAGCTGGTGTTGCCGGTCTCGATGATGTCGCAGTGATGGGTCAGGCGATCGAGCATGGCGGTGGTCATCTTGGCGTCGCCGAAGACCTGCGGCCAATCGGCGAAGGCGAGATTGGTGGTGATCAGGAGCGAGGTGTTCTCATAGAGCTTGCTGATCAGGTGGAACAGCAGCTGTCCGCCGGATTGGCTGAACGGGAGATAGCCGAGTTCGTCGATGACGATGAGGTCATGGCGCAGCAGTTTCTCGGCCAATCGTCCGCTGCGCCCGGCGGCCTTCTCCTGCTCAAGCTGGTTGACGAGATCGACCAGGTTGAAGAACCGCCCCCTGGCGCGGCTGCGGATGACGGCGGCGGCGACGGCGATGCAGAGATGGGTTTTGCCGGTGCCGGTTCCGCCGATGAAGATGGCATTGCGCTTGGCGTCGAGGAAGGCGCCGGTGGCAATCTCGCGGACCTGGCCCTCATCGACCGGGGTGTCGGCGAAGACGAACTGGTCGAGGTCCTTGAGCACCGGGAACTTGGCGCCGCCAAGGCGATAGCTGATCGATCGCGCCTGACGGTGGGTCCGCTCGGCCCGGATCAGGCCGGCGATGAGGGGGTAGATCTCGTCGCGCCGGGTGAGGCCCTTGCCGGCGATCTCATCGAAGCTGGCGCGCATGCCATAGAGCTTGAGCTCGCTCATGGCGTCCAGAATCTCATGGCGTTCCATCAGGCGACCTTCCTTATGCTGTCGTAGCGGCCACAATCGGCCATGGGTTCGATCTTCAGGTGAAGCGCATCGGGCGTGGTGATGCTGGGCGGCGCCGCCGGCTGTTGCTGGCGCGCCAGTACGGCCAGGATCACGTCGCCGCTGGCGATCCCTGCCCCCAGGGCTTCGGCACAGGCCGCCTCGACCGCGGCCAAGCCATGGTCGAGCACCGCGCCCAGCACTTTGACGAACTGCCGGTCGCCGTCGGCGTGACTCTTCAGCTTGGCGCGAACCTGGGCCAAGGCCGGCGGCAGGGCCCAGTCCTTGAAGGGGGCGCCGTTGCGCAACGCCCCGGGCTTCTTCACCAGAACCGGCAGATAGTGCCAGGGATCGTAGACGATCCGGTCGCGCCGGAAGTGGCGCGGATGGTCGGCGACGACCTCGTCGCCCAGCAGCACGACAATGCGCTCGGCATGGGAGCGCACCAGCACCATGCGACCGGCCGCCCGCGCATCCACGCTGTAGCGGTTGTGATCGGCCGCGATCAGGCAGGTGGTGCTGGCCCGGACCGCCTTCTCGACGAAGCCGTCGAACGGCCCGCGCAGTTCCATCAGGCTCGCCCGTTCGTCCTGGAACACCTCCCAGACGGTCCGACCCTTGAACTCCGGGTGTTGGGTGCGCTTGGCGTAGGCGATGCACTGATCTTCCAGCCAGGCATTCAACTCGGCCAGGCTCTTCACCCGCGGCTTGGGGCGAAACATCCGGTCACGCAGGTTGCCGACCTGGTTCTCGACCTGCCCCTTCTCCCAGCCCGACGCCGGGGTGCAGGCCACCGGCTCGATCAGATGGTGCGAGCACATCTGCAGGAAGCGCCGGTTATACTGGCGGGCCTTGCCGACGAAGATCGCCTCCACCGCCGTCTTCATGTTGTCGTAGATGCCGCGCCGGCAGACCCCGCCATAGAACAGGAACGCCTTATCGTGGGCGTCGAACACCAACTCCTGGGTCTCCCGGAAGTAGGTTCGCACGAACGGCATGCGGCTGTGCGACAGCTTCATGTGCGCCGCCTTGATCGTCAGCGGCACCCCCTGGAACGTGATCGTCTCGTGGCTCCAGTCGAACTGGAACGCCTCGCCGGGGGCAAAGCTCATCGGCACGAACGCCTGAGCCGGAACCCGGGCCCGTTCGTCCCGCCAAGTCTTGACGAACCGATGCACGCTGTCGTGGGCGCCGTCATAGCCACGCCCGCGCAACTCCTCGAACAGGCGCTGGGTCGAACGGCGCTCCCGCCGCGGCAGGGTCGCTTCCTTCTCCAGAATCTCGGTCAGGACATCGACCCATTCGCCCAGCTTCGGCGTCGGTTGCACGCCGCGCTCGTACTTGAACTCCGTCTCCTGCCCGCGAATGACCTTGCGGACCGTCGTGCGCGACACCCGCAGCGTTCGCACGATCTCCTTGATCGGCCGTCCTTGCTCGAAATATGCCCGCCGAATCTGGCCGATCAGGTCCACGCCAATCATCCCCCAATACCCTTCCCGGCCGATCACAGCTCAAAGGAAGGGACACTGACACACAGCGTTAGAGGGGGGTCAGAATTGGACGCGAAAACACCCCCTCAGGGGGTCATTATTGCGCGCGATTTTACATCGGTGAGGGTACGTCAGCGGGTTTTCAGCACGTCCGGGTTGACGACGTTGATCGGCGCGCCGGCCTTGTAGGCCAAAATCTGGTCGAAGATTTCCGCGAACTGGGTTTCGTATTCCTCGCGCGTCACGTAGCCGATGTGCGGCGTGCACACGACGTTGTCCATCGTGAGCAGGGGATGGTCAACGTCGCGAA
>JAQCGR010000279.1 GCA_027619995.1 Pseudomonadota bacterium
GGCTAACCGGCGCGCTCCTCGACCGTCTGACCCACCACGTCCACATCCTAGAAATGAACGGCCAATCCTACCGCCTCGCACAAAGCCGATCGAAGCGAAAACGCTGAGCCAGGATCATCACCAAATATGAGAAGGGCCCCGATCGGGGCCCTTCTCATATCAACCATAACTGGCTGGTCACCAACATCGTGGCCGGATTTGTCACCGATATTGACAGGTCGCACAGCTCCCTGATGATCCGATATTTCTGTGACGGGCTGAATGCCATGAGGTTCTCGTATAGGGCCGTGCGCTTGTTCGGCGCGTCGAACGGATAGGTCGGGTGCGGCAGTCGCACGTCGTATTCGACGGCGTATGCAGCTGTCGCTTTGACGATATTCGGGCCGCTCAATCCCGAATTCGTATCGGCGAGGATGTCGGCGGCGTATTGAATGAACGTCGCCGGGATATCTTCGTCAAACATCTTGCCCTGCCGCTCCGAAAAACAGTCCGTCATAAAGAAAGGCGCTGGTGATCGCGTCGCAGTCTTGCTCGCTCACCCCGGCTCGGCGCATGGTGGCGTGCCACTCATCGCGCACGGTTTCGGTGATCCGTGCGAAGATTGCCGCAGCTTCGTCCTTTCCCAGAAGGAACCGCCCGGCGGCGCCGACCAGATTCGATTTGTTCGCGAGCCGACCGGCTGGCCCGCATTCCATGGCGAGGTCGCGCCGTTCCAATGCGACCACCGGGCTCGGCGTCAGATCGTAGGCAGGGCTCAGGCGCCATTCCTGCCCCTTGGCGAGCAGGGCATGATTGCGAGGATGATCGTCGAGGTTTGAGATCGCCGCGTTGAGGCACATGCGCGCGAATAGATCACGCAAATCCTCTTCGGGCCGCGCACTGGCACGCCGGACCTCGTCGGCGAGTAGCAAATATGACCAGCGCGCCTGGTCGGCCGGGCTGTCCTCCGATTGCAGCAACGTCAGGGCGCTGACCATGCGGTGCCGGTGGTAGCCTTCCCCGGACCGGTCCCGATCGAAACGCCGCACCAGCAATACATCGCGTCCGCCGATGGTTTCGATTCGACTGTCGGCGGCATCGATGTCGCAGGCACGTGCCAGCAGCAGCAGCGCGTGCTCGACCCGTGGGTGATTCCAGCGATCGTCCTGACGACTGAACTTCGCGAGCCATAGCGCATGATCGTCCTGCACGACGGCTTTGGGGCGTGCGCCGCCCATCGCCGTGCCTTCGAGCAGCAACTCTTCGGCTTGTGCGCGGGCCGATCCGGCGCGGTCGGGATCGTCGGCGATAATGGCGTCGGCGGCTTTTTGAAGCCGGCTCAGATCGAGCGTGCGGTTGAATTGCCGGCGCGGAGCAGGGGGCTCGACGCCGAGGCCGAACCCCAGCGCCCCGGCGCGGTCGTCCGGGCCTTCCATCAGGTAGTCGAACTCATCGAGCTGGGTATGGCCGCTATGCTTTTCGATGACACGCCGCCCCCAATGGTCCGGCATCGCATCGCGGATCGCGCCGAAGATGCCTTTCATCCGTGCGGTTTCATAGGTGCGGTCCGCAAGGCGCAACTCGACGGGATCGAGTTCGACGGCATCGTTCCGGGCGAGATAGCGGCGACCGTAGACGAATTGCCCCAGCGTTGCGCCGTCACGCGTTTCGGACACCTGAAATCGGCCGGCGGTGACGAATTCCGTCTCGCCGGGCAGGACGATGTAGACATAGCACTCGTGCTCAGAAGTCATTGTCGAGACTCCGGCGACGCGGCGCCTGCTTCGGATGACGGGCGCTTTCCAGCACCTTGCCTTCTTCGTCGCGGTCCGGGTCCGCCAGCTCTCTGGCCTGGTCCAGCAGTCCCAGCGCCCACAGCGCCCCGAAATACGCGGCGGCCGAGGTGCCGGGCTTGCCCTTTTCCAGATCGGACACGGTGAAGCGCGATGCGCCGATGCGTTCGGCGACATCCGCGATCCGCAACTTGCGGCGTAGCCGCGCGGTGCGAATGTTCCGGCCCAGCCGCTTTAGCGCCTCTTCGACCGCTGCCGGTGGGGAGTCCGTGATCTTGCTTGTGTTCGGCATGTTGGTTTTAGTCTACTTAAGTAGCCAATATGTTTATTTAAACCATCATATAGCACTAAACATGACGCTACCAAGCGCTATGTTTGTTTGAGGCAACATAAGAGCTATATAAGTTGGCCAGAGAAAACATGGAACGACCGGAGCCCGCGCCTAGGCATTGACACGTTAACTTCAGCGAGCGTCATAAATCTATTGGTGAAGACCGTCAGGCGGCAAGCCAGCTCTGGTTCCAAACCGCGAATGCATCGGCTCGAAAGTCCTTGAATGCGCGTCGCGATAGAAGATGACGTTGAACGTAGAAGGCGTTGTAGACGGCGGCGTGGATCGACAGGAAACGTTGGGCAGAGCCCGCTGACTTGAACCGCTGCTGTTTTCGTTCACGCCGTCGAACGGGCTGGTGTGAATTCTCGGCTCTATTGTTCGTTCGCAATCCCTGATCGTGAACAGCAGACAGCCGTTCTTCACGAATGGCGACAGCATACGATTTGAGTTTGTCGGTAACGATGCGCTTCGGCGCAAAACCCTGTTTCTTCAGTAGCTTTCGGAGCAATCGTCTCGCCGACCTGGCGTAACGTCGTGGCTGAACCAGGAAGTCGAGCACCTCGCCCTCGTCATCGACCGCCCGCCACAACCAGTATCTCCGGCCCCGGATCCTGATGACCATCTCGTCGAGGTGCCAACGCGCACTGGCGCGCGGACGGCTACGGCGAAGATTGGCCGCAATCTGCTGGCCAAACTTCAGGAACCAACGGCGTACGGTTTCGTTCGAAACGTCGATGCCGCGCTCGGCCAGCAGGTCCTCGACATCACGAAACGACAGCGTGAACCGGGCATAGAGCCAGACCGCATGCTGGATGACCTCGGGCGGGAAGCGGTGACGCTTGAACGAAATCCGGGTCATACCGAGACAGTACCGGTCGCTCCCCGCGCCGGTCACTGACTTAACGTGTCAACGCCGGCGCATTCGCTGTCTGGAATGAATGTTAGCTTGCGGCCTGATGCAGATTACGGCCGCATTCTCGCAACCCGGGTAGTTAACGTGTCAATGCCAATCCCGAGTATAGTGGTCTGCATGACAGCCAAGAAACAGATGCATCTCGGCGTTTACGCCATGGGCACCGGCAACCACATCGCGGGCTGGCGCCACCCGGGCGCCACGACCAACGGCGAGGACATAGAGACCTTCAAGCTCATCGCCCGGCAGGCCGAGCGCGGCAAGCTCGATTTCATCTTCGTCGGCGACGGCGTGATGTGCAATGTCGACGACAATCCGGGCGCGGTGGCCCGGCTCGAGCCGATCACGCTCCATTCGGCGCTATCGCAAGTCACCACCCATCTGGGGCTGATCGGGACCGGGTCCTCGACCTTCACCGAGCCCTACAACATCGCCCGGCAATTCTCTTCGCTCGATCACATCAGCGGCGGCCGCGCCGGCTTGAACGTTGTCACCTCCTCTGCCGAGGAGGCGGCGGCGAATTTCGGCAAAGACCTGCCGGCGCACGCGCTGCGCTACGAAATGGCGACCGAGTATCTCGAAATCGTCCTTGGGTTGTGGGATGGCTGGGAAGCCGGCGCGCGCATCGCCAATCGCGAGACAGGTCAATATCTCGACAAGACCAAAGTCCACGTCCTCGATCACAAGGGAAGATTTTTCTCGGTCCGTGGCCCAATCAGCCATTCGCGCACGCCGCAAGGCCGGCCCGTGATCGTCCAGGCGGGCTCGTCGAAGGACGGGCAGCAATTCGCCGCGCGCTTCGCCGAGGTCATTTTCACGGTGCAGCACAACAAGGACGAGTCGAAGGAATTCTACCGCGGCATGAAGCGCCAGATGGCCGAGGTCGGCCGTGGCCCCGATGATTGCAAGATCCTGGTCGGGTTCAACCCGATCGTCGGCCGCACGGATGAGGAGGCACGCCAGAAGCTCGCCCAGCTCATGAAATATGTCGACTCGACGAGCGCCATCAAGACCATGACCGAGCGCTTCGGCACGGACATGTCGCAGTTTCCGCTCGACGGGCCGGTGCCGGAGCTGGACATGAGCGGCCGCATTCAGAGCTTTGTGAAGGTCATGGTCGCGGAGGCCAAGCGCAAGAACCACACGTTGCGCGACCTCTACAACAACATAGCGATCGCGCGCGGCTATTTCGTCTCCTGCGGCAGCATCGAGAAGGTCGCGGACGACATGGAGGCCTGGGTAACCGAGGATGCGTGCGACGGCTTCATGCTCATGCCCGCGCATTTCCCTGAGGCCTTCGACGACACCATCGACCTGATCCTGCCGGAGCTGCGCCGTCGCGGTCTGTTCCGCACTGAGTATCAGGGCAAGACGTTGCGCGAGAATCTCGGCCTGAAGGTGCCACCCAACCGCTACACCCAGGCCCGGCAGGCGGCGGCGCCAGCCAAGGTCGACGCCTGATACCAAATCCCGTGATGGTTGAATCACGGGGGATTCCCACGACGCGTTGGATGGGCATTGACACGTTAAGTGTGTGACCGACGCGGGCACGGGCCGTTACCGTCGATGTATGACCCCGCATTTCCCATGTAACCGAACCATTTGATGCGGCTTTCGTCTATTTCTTACATATAATTCAGTGGGTTAGATAAGACAGAGAGTGGCTCGGATGCGGAACCCAGAGGGTGAATCGGATAGCCACCCACT
>JAQCGR010000280.1 GCA_027619995.1 Pseudomonadota bacterium
GCCGCCTCTTCTGTTTCGGGCTGGGCTATTCCGCCACGGCCCTGGCCGATGCGCTGCTGGCCGAGGGCTGGACCGCCGCCGGCACGGCCCGAACCGAGGAGGCCTGCGCCGCCCTCCGCGCCCGGGGCATCGACGCGCATCGCTATGCGCCTGACCATCCGCTCGCCGATACCGCCGCCGCGCTGGCCGGGGCGACGCATCTGCTGAATTCGGTGCCCCCCGATGCCGACGGCGACCCGGTGCTGCGCGACTGCGGCGCGACGATCGCCGCGCGCGCCGATCTTGCCTGGGTCGGCTATCTCTCGACGACCGGGGTCTATGGCGATCGCGGCGGCGGTTGGGTGGATGAGGATTCGGCGCGCGATCCCAGCGGCGAAAGAGGCGCCCGGCGGGTCGCGGCGGAGGATGCCTGGCTCGGCCTGTGGCGTGAATCGAACCTGCCCATCCACCTGTTCCGCCTGGC
Organism: Pseudomonadota bacterium; assembly: GCA_027619995.1. GTDB lineage: Bacteria > Pseudomonadota > Alphaproteobacteria > CADEGL01 > CADEGL01 > JABIRQ01. The sequence goes on from JAQCGR010000280.1 coordinate 464, forward strand.
CGGCATCTACGGTCCCGGCCGCAACGCCCTGCGCACCGTGCGCGACGGACGGGCGCGGCGCCTGATCAAGCCGGGGCAGGTCTTCTCGCGTATCCATCTGGCCGATATCGTCGCCACCCTGCGCGCCTCGATCGCCCGCCCGGCGCCCGGCCGTGCCTATAATCTCTGCGACGACGAAGCCGCGCCGCCCCAGGATGTCATCGCGTACGCCTGTACGCTTCTGGGAATCGCGCCGCCGCCCGAGGAAGCCTTCGACGCGGACCGGCTCAGCCCCATGGGGCGAAGTTTCTATGCCGATAACAAACGCGTCCGGAACGACCGCATCAAGGCCGAGTTGGGCGTCGTCCTGGCCTATCCCGATTATCGCCAGGGCCTCCAGGCCCTGTTCGACTCGAAAAGCAGCGCATCGTGACCGCCATGTCCAAACCTGCATTGCCCGCGATTGATCCGGCCAAGGTGCCGGCCACGACCGGCTCGACTTATCCCGAACCCTTCGCCGGCCGTTGCGCGGCGCGGGCCAAGCGCGCCCTGGGCAACGCCCTCGGGTTGAGCAACTTCGGCGTCAACCTTGTCGAAGTGCCGCCCGGCGTCGAATCCTCCATGCGCCATTGGCACGAGCGGCAGGACGAGTTCGTCTACATGCTGCAAGGGGAACTTGTCCTGGTCACAGATGCGGGCGAGCAGATCCTCGGTCCCGGCATGGCGGCGGGCTTCCCGGCCGGCACCGGCGACGGCCATCAGCTCGTCAATCGGTCCGGTGCCAAGGCCGTCTATCTGGAGGTCGGCGACCGGATGCCGGGCGACGGCGTGGTCTATTCGGATATCGACATGGTGCTGCGGCACGGGGACACGGCGAGCCGCACTTTCCGCCACAAGGACGGCACGCCCTACTGACCGGCTTCGGCGCCGCTTGACGGCGGCAGTGCGATGGGGATGGCTCGGCGCGAAACCGATCCGGAAGGAGGAAGACGATGGCGACGGATCTCTGGTTGGCCTTCGTCCTGGCGGCCGGTGTGTTGCTCCTGCTGCCCGGCCCGACCGTGCTGCTGATCGTGGGTTTCGCCCTGGCCAATGGCACGAGGGCGGCCCTGGCGGCGATGATCGGGGTCGTTTTCGCCGATGCCCTGGCATTTTCCGTCTGCGGTTTCGGGCTGGGGGTCGTCCTGCTCGCCTCGGCCGAACTCTTCGCCATGCTCAAATGGGCCGGGGCCGCCTATCTCGTCTATCTCGGCATCCGGCAATGGCGGGCCAGGGCGGTGCCGATCCGGATGGAAGCGGCCGCGCGCCGGCCCATCGGCCGGCTGATGGGCCAGGCCTTCCTGGTCACCGCGCTCAACCCGAAATCCCTGGTCTTCTTCATTGCCTTCCTGCCGCAGTTCATCGACCCCCGGCTGCCGCTCGGCGACCAGTTGCTGGTCCTGGGCGCGACCTTCTTCACGCTCGTCGTGATCGTGGTGGGCGGCTATGCGATGCTCGCCGGCGGCTTGCGCGGGTTGGTCGCGAAGGAGAGCTCGGCGCTCCTGGTCAACCGCATCGGCGGCGGCGCCTTGATCGGCGCCGGCTTGATGACCGCACTGATGCGTCGGGGCGCCTAGATCGTTTCCGCTTCCTCGCCGCGCAGTTCCGCCGTCACCGAATCCAGGGTCCGGCCCAGCCGGGCCAGATCCTGCGGCCGGCTCAACCGGTGATCGCCGTCCTTGATCAGGGTGACGGCGACATTCGCGCCGTCGACCCGCTCGCAGATATCCAGCGCCGTCCGCCAGACCACGTCGGGATCTTCCATGCCCTGGAGCAGGCGGACCGGCCCGGCGAAAGGGAAGGGCGCGGTCATGACCATCTGATCGGGCCCATCCGCGAACAGGGCGCGGCCCAGGGGCAGGCCCTCCTCGGAATAGTCCGAGGGCGCGCGCCAGACGCCATCGCGCCGGATCACCTCCCGCGCCTCATCGGGCAGGCGATCCCACATGCGCTGGGTGAAATCCGGGGCGGCGGCGATGCCGACCAGGGCCGCGACCCGTTCCGGCAGGGCACGGGCGGCCAACATCATGATCCAGCCCCCCATGCTGGAGCCGACCAGAATCTGCGGCCCCTCGGTCAGGCTATCGATGGCGGCGATGGCGTCGCTGGCCCAGAGACCGATCGATCCCTCCTCGAAGGCGCCGCGCGATTGGCCGTGGCCGCGATAGTCGAAACGCAGGAAGGCCTGGCCCCGCCGCCGGCAATGGGTTTCCAATGCCTTCGCCTTGGTGCCCGTCATGTCCGAGGCGAAGCCGCCCAGAAAGACGATGCCCGGCCCTTTGCCGGGCAGGCGGTGGTATGCGATTGAGGCGCCATCCGCGCGTGCTAGTATCTCGGGCTTATCGCTCATGGTCGGTATGAATGACTCCTGAAGCTGGAATTGCCGACGACGCCCAGTCTAACACCGCGGCGGGCGCTGACGAACGCCGTCGGCGTCCCGCTGGGCCGACTGTCCTGCAGGTCGTCCCGGCCCTGGAACAGGGCGGGCTGGAGCGTGGCACAGTCGAGGTCGCGGCGGCCGTGATCGCGGCCGGCGGCACGGCGCTGGTCGCCTCCTCGGGCGGCCGCATGGTGTGCAATCTGACGCGCCTGGGCGCGCGCCATATCGAACTGCCGGTCCACCGCAAGTCGCCCATCGCCATCCGCCGCAACGCCGACCGTCTGGCCGCTCTGATCCGGGAGGCCGGGGTCGATATCATCCATGCCCGCAGCCGCGCGCCCGCCTGGGCCGCTTCGATGGCGGCCAAGCGCACGGGGTGCCGCTTCGTCACGACGGTCCACGGCCCCTATTCAGCCGGTGGCCTCAAGAAACGCTACAACGCGGTGATGACGCGTGGCGCGCGGGTGATCGCGATCTCTGAATTCATCGCCGACTATCTCCAATCGAATTACGGGATCGGTCGGCCGCCGATACAGGTGATCCACCGCGGCGTGGATATCGAGTACTTCGATCCCGAGAAGGTGCCGCCGGCGCGCATGATCCAACTCGCCGAGAACTGGCGTCTGCCCGATGACGAGCCGGTCATCCTGATGCCCGGCCGTCTGACCCGCTGGAAGGGCCAGACCGTGCTGATCGAGGCCATCGCGCGGTTGGGGCGGCGCGATCTGCGCTGCGTCCTCGTCGGCTCCGACCAGGGGCGAACGGCCTATCGGCGCGAGCTGGAGCGGTTGGCCCGCCTACACGGCCTGGACGGTATCGTCCAGTTCGTCGAGGATTGCCGCGACATGCCCGCCGCCTACATGCTGGCCGATGTCGTGGTCAGCGCCTCGACCGATCCCGAGGGTTTCGGGCGGGTGGTGATCGAGGCCCAAGCCATGGGCCGGCCAGTCATTGGCACCGATCACGGCGGCGCGCGAGAGACTATCGAGCATGGCGAGACGGGTTGGCTTGTGCCGCCCGGGGACCCCGCTGCCCTGGCCGATGCTCTGGGCGACGCCCTGGCCCTGACCGCCACGGCGCGCTCCTTCATGGCTTGGAAGCAGACCGATATGATCCGGTCCCATTTCACCGTCCAACGCATGTGCGAGGAGACCCTGGCCCTCTATGACGAGGTTTTGAGCCTGCCCGCCGCCTCGGCGGCATGACCGGCGGCGCCGGGCCGGACCGGACGGACAGCGCGGCTGCGGGCGGCCGCATCCTCGTCGTCAAGCTCGGTGCGCTCGGCGATTTCATTCAGGCGCTCGGTCCCGCGGCCGCCATCCGCAACCATCATCCGGCCGCCGAAATCACCCTGCTGACCACCGCGCCCTTCGCCGATCTGGGCCGCGCGGCGCCCTGGTTCGACCGGGTCTGGCTCGACGAGCGGCCGCCCTGGCATCGGCCCGGTGCCTGGCTCGCCCTGCGCCGCCGTTTGCGCGGGGCCGGTTTCTCGCGGGTCTACGATCTGCAGACATCGGATCGCAGCGCCTTCTATTTTCGCCTGCTCGGCCCGGGCCGCCGGCCGGAATGGTCGGGCATCGCGCCCGGCTGCTCGCATCCCCATGACAATCCCGCGCGCGATTCCATGCACACCATGGAGCGCCAGGCCGAGCAGCTGGCCATGGCCGGAATCGCCGAAACCCCGCCGCCGGATTTCGCCTGGCTCGATGGCAATATCACCGAATTCGCGCTCGGCGCCGCGCCCTTCGTCCTGCTCGTGCCCGGCGGCGCGGCCCATCGCCCGGACAAGCGCTGGCCGGCCGAAAGCTACGGCGCCCTGGCCGCCGCCCTGGCGAGGCGGGGCT
>JAQCGR010000012.1 GCA_027619995.1 Pseudomonadota bacterium
GCAGCCGCCTGTTCAGCAAGGTGCTCTGGAACACCTTCGAGATCAGCTTCATGGCAACCATGCTGACTCTGCTGCTGGCCTATCCCATCGCCTATTACCTGGCCAAGCAGGAACCCCGCGCGCGCGCTTTCCTGATGGTGCTCGTCCTGCTGCCGTTCTGGACCAGCATCCTGGTCAAGAGCTTCGCCTTCACCGTGGTGCTGGGCGAGAACGGCACGATCAATTCCCTCATCACGCTTCTGCCCGGCATCGATAGTGGACCGAAGCTGCTCTTCAACCGAATGGGGGTGATGATCGGCCTTACCCATTTCTTTATCCCGTTCATGGTGTTCCCAATCCTGACCAGCCTTCTCGCGCAGAACCCGGATCTCGCCAAGGCGGCCCAACTCATGGGCGCCGGGCAGATCCGCATCTTCACGCGCATCACCCTGCCTCTCAGCATGCCTGGGGTCATGGCGGGCTCGTTGCTGGTCTTCATCATCTCGCTCGGCTTTTTCATCACGCCGGCGCTGTTGGGCGGACGAAAGGATCTCATGATGGCCAACCTGGTCGACTTCTACACGCGCGAGACTCTCAACTGGACGCTCGCCTCGTCGATCTCGGTGATCCTTCTGGTCCTGTCCCTGTTCCTAATTTTCCTGCTGTCGCGCGTCCCGGGCGGCAAGAGCGTGCTCGGGGAGGGGAACTGACATGGCAGCAGTCGAAAAGCCTGTCGGTTCGGCGCGTTCCTCCGGCGCCATCTTCCTCAAGATCACGGCCTGGTTCGGATTCCTGTTCCTGCTGATGCCGAGTTTCATCGTTCTGCCGATGTCCTTCGGCAATCAGTACGAGATGGTCTTCCCGCCGGATTCGTTCTCGACCTATCTCTACGAGCAGTTCTTTTTCCAATCGAACTGGATGGACGCCACTTTCCTCAGTTTTCGGGTGGCTATCAGTTCGACCATTTTGGCACTGGTGCTCGGCGTGCCCGCGGCCTATTCGATTGTGCGCGGCACCTATCCCGGCAAACGCTATGTCGCGATGTTCCTGATGAGCCCGATCCTGGTGCCGATCATCGTCATCGCGCTCGGCCTCTATCTGTACTTCGCGAGTCTCGGCATTGTCGGGACGGAAATCGGTCTGATCTTCGCCCATACAATGTTTACGACTCCCTTCGTCATCGTGACCTCCATGGCCGGCCTGCGCCATGTCGACCAGAGCCTGGAGACGGCGGCGACGATCATGGGCGCCGGGGTCATGCAGACCTTTTTCAAAGTCACCTTACCGCTCCTGAAGCCGGCAATGTTCGCGGGCGGCCTGTTCGCCTTCCTCATGTCCTTCGACGAAGTCGTGATTGCCTATTTCATCGCGGATACCGGTCGAATGACCCTTCCGGTCAAGATGTTCAACAGCATCCAGTGGGAAATTTCCCCGGTCCTGGCCGCCGTTTCGGCCCTGTTGACCGTGCTTTCGCTGGTCGTTTGCGTTCTTGCCGCATCGTTCCAAAAGAAATCCTAGGAGACACGCAATGGCGATGGTCCGGCTCGACAAGCTAAGCAAAAACTACGGCGATGTGGTCGCCCTGGAGGAAGTCGACCTGGAGGTCGAGGAAGGGGAATTCATGACCCTTCTCGGGCCCAGCGGGTCGGGCAAAACCACCATGCTCAACCTGATCGCGGGAATGATCGCGCCGACCTCGGGGCGGGTCTTCATCGATGGCAGAGACGTCTCGACCGTACCGCCGAACAAGCGCGGCCTGGGCATGGTTTTCCAGAACTATGCCCTGATGCCGCATATGACCATCTTCGAGAATATCGCCTTCCCCCTGCGCGTGCGGAAGACCGCGAACGACGTGGTCAAGCGCGAGGTCGGCCGGGTCCTGGATCTCATCCAGCTTCCCCATGTCGCCGACCGCAAGCCGCGCGAGCTTTCGGGCGGGCAGCAGCAGCGCATCGCCCTCGCCCGGGCCATCGTCTACAACCCCTCGATCATCCTGATGGACGAGCCGCTCGGCGCCCTCGACAAGAAACTGCGCGAGACCATGCAGCTTGAACTCAAGCGCATCCATACCGAGCTCGGCATCACGATGCTCTATGTGACGCACGATCAGGAAGAAGCCCTGACGATGTCCGACCGGATCATACTTCTGAGCGACGGCCAGATCGAACAGATGGGCGAACCCGACCACCTGTATTTCAATCCCAATGGATTGTTCAGCGCCGATTTCCTGGGCGATTCCAACATGCTCGACGCGACCGTCGAGTCGGGCGGCGAAACCACGTCCGTCAGAACGGCCGAAGGCCTCACCCTTATCGCCAAGGCTTCGGCCATCAGCGAGCCCGGCCGGTCGGTCAAAGTCATGGTGCGGCCCGAAAATGTCAGCATCCGCCGCAGCGACGAAAGCTTCGACAATGCCATCCAGGGCAAGGTCATCGATTCGATCATCCTGGGCGGCGTCGTGAAACACTATGTCGATATGGGCCGAGGGACAGCGGAAGAAGAGGCGATGGTGGTGGAAGAGCTCAATCGTCCAGGCCGCACCTCGATCCGACCGGGTGTCGAGGTCACCCTGGGCTGGAACGCAAGCGACATGCATGTTCTGCCGCTGGAAGGCCGGCTGCCCGACGCCTAGGCTGACGCGCGACGCCAATCGGGAAACGCCATAATGACGCGACGATTCATCGGTTTCGATGACACATACCGGGTGCCCGTGCCGGTGAATGTCAGTCGTGGCGTGCTTTGCGGACCCTACTTCCATCTCTGCGGCCAGCTCCATATGGACGGTACGGGCAAGGCACAGGATCCAGGCGACCTGACGGCGCAGACCGAAGGTGCGATGCGCCGAATCTACGACGTCTGCGGTCATGCCGCCGTGCCCGGCGCGGCCATGGCCCAACTTCATGCCTTCTATCGAAACGACGGTTCGGTCGACGAGGCTGCCTATGCCGAGGCCCTTTCCCGCCTGGTGCGAGACGGGGCGGAGCCTGCCGTCGTACTGACCCCAATCGACAGCTTTCCGGTGGTCGGCTGCGAGGTGGAAATCGACGCCATCTTCGCGACGGACCCCGAGCGCGCCACGGGTGCCGTGCCCGGCAAAGCGAAGGCGCGCCGTCATGGCGATATCGTCTTTGCCGAGGCAACCTTTTCCGGACCCCGGATGTCCCCTGCCGATCAGGCGGGTGCGGTGCTCAACGATCTGCTGGCCGCTCTCGACGCTGCGGAGGCCGAGCCCACCGATGTCTGCCGCCTGGCCGTCTATTTGCGCGACGATCTGCCGCCCGGCGACCATGCCGCCCTGCTCGACCGTCTCGGCCAGGGCTTCGCCGCGCCGGGACCCGTTTTCGAAACCATGCTGTTGAGCCGCCTCGACCGGGCCGGCGAAGCCCTGCGCTTGGAAGCGGTCGCCTTGCGCGGCACCGGGTCAGGCCGCCGTCCGAGCCGCCGCCTGGCCCAAGATAACCATTGGCGCTGGCCTTCGGGCGGACCCTGGTCCCAGGCGATCCGTTCCGGCGAGATGGTCTTCGTAGGCGCCCAGCTTCCCGTCGACAAACGGGGTGCGCTGGTCGCCGAAGGCGACCTCGGCGCCCAGACCCATGCCGCGATGCGCCATATGCAGGCAGCGCTTTCGACCATGGACAGCGGCTTCCCCGAGGTCGTCAAGGTCAACGCCCTGTTCACCGGAGACTGGGATCAGGCGGCCTGGGGCCTCAATGTCGGCATCCGATCTGACTATTACGGCAAACCGGGACCGGCCTCGACCGGCATCATTGCGCCGCGTCTCGAGATCGACGGCGCGATGATCCAAGCCGGCTGTATCGCGATCACCGATTGAGCCCAACGGACCACCTTTAGCCGCCATGCTTTCGGGCCCCACCTGGCTGGTCTCCGCGATGGCGACCATCACCGTGATGAGCGCGCTGGTTCGTATCGCGGCCGAGGGCCTGCACCCTTTCGTCGTGGTTTTCTTCGCGACCGCCCTGACCGCCGTCGCCATGGTGGCGGTGCTGCGCCGCCAGGGCCTGCCGATCCTGCCCAGGCGGAGGATCGGCCGCTATCTGATCCGCGCCGTCTTCGACGGCGTCGCCTTCATCACCTGGTATTGTGCCGTTTCGAGCATCCCGCTCGCCGAAGCGACGGCGCTGTTCTTCACCTTGCCGCTTTTCGTCGTCGTGCTCGCGGCGACGATCCTGGGCGAGACTATCGGCTGGCGGCGCTGGACGGCGGTCGCCCTCGGTTTCGCCGGCGCCATGATCGTTCTCCGCCCGGATATGGTGGCGTTGGAACTCGGCGCCCTGGCGGCATTGCTCGCCGCCCTCACCTCGGCAAGTTCGAACGTGATGGTCCGGTCGCTCGCGCGCGACGATCCCCCGGTCGCGGTCATGGGCAGAAACATGGTGCTGTTGATGCCGATTCCGCTGGCCGCCGCGCTGACGCAATGGACCACGCCGACCGCACCCCAATTCGTCTGGCTGATCGCCATCGCGATCCTGGCGGGCGCGACCCAGTTTTTTCTGACCCGAGCCTATGCCGCAACGGACGCATCGCAACTCGCGCCCTTCCAATTTACCCAACTCGTCTTCGCCGCGCTTGTTGGCTACGCCGCCTTCGGAGAACTACCGGATCGTTGGACGGTGGCAGGCGGCGCGCTGATCGCCGTTTCCGCCATCTATATCGCCCTGCGCGAAGCGCGCTTGGCGAAGGTATCCTGAGGCCCAGGGCGAGCGACCGTGAGCGGCCCGCCTATTCAGGCTGGGGCCAGGCCGGGTCGAGGAACTGCTGGAACTCCAAGCGATAGCCATTCGGATCGCGCACGAAGAGGGTGTAGATGTTGAATTGTTCCAGCATATGCGGCTCGCCCTCGATGCGCGCGCCATGGGCCTTCAGACGCTCGTGCCAGGCATCGACCTGGTCGGTGACGAAAGTGAACATCGCTCCATCGGTTTGTACTTTCCGGTCGCCCCAGGCCAGACAGATCCCGATGAAGGCATTGGCCCCGGCGCGGAATATCCGCGCCTGCACCTCGTCGAACACCTGTTCGAGGCCCAGCGCCTCCTCATAGAACCGGCAGGTCTCGTCCAGATCCTCTGCATAGAACCAGACAATATGCTGAGGCGCGGGCGGGGGAGTTGTCACGGCCGTGCCGCAGGCTCGTCTTCAGGGTCGATCTCGGCGCGCAGTGCCATGCCGGTCGTCTCCTCCATCAGGCGCACGACCTCGGGCGCCCAGGCACCCGCGCCGTAGCGCGCCTTGGCCTCGACGAAATGCTGTTCGACCAGGGTGGACAGCTTCAACGGCACACCCAGATCGCGCCCCAGAGCCGTCACGAAGCCGATATCCTTCAAGGTCAGGGCCATGGTGAAACCGCTGTCGTAGCTGCCCTCCAGCACACGCGGAACATAAGTCTCGAACTCGACGCTGTTGCCGGAACTGGCACGGATCGCGGAGTAGCACTGCTTGAGATCGAGCCCGGCTTTCGCCGCCAGGCTCAAAACTTCGCCCGCAGCGACCAGATCGACGAAGGTCAGCATATTCGTGATGACCTTGAGGACCGACGCGGTGCCAAGGCCGCCCAGATGAAACAGCGGCCCGCACATGGCCGACAAGGCCGGCCGGTGGTCCGCCAGTACCTTCGCCTTGCCCCCGACGAAGACGGTGATCTCGCCTATTGCGGCCTTATGCACCCCGCCCGTGACCGGGCATTCCAAGGTCTCGACCTTGCGATCGGCCGCAAGGGCACCCAGTCGCTTGATCTCGGCCATCTCGGTCGTGCTCATCTCAAGCCAGGTAGAGCCCGGCTTCATCGCGTCCAGGGCGCCGTTCTTTCCGGTCATGACCGCGTTCGAGGCCGCCGGCGACGGCAGGCAGGAAATGAAGCCATCCGCGCCTTCCGCGGCCTCGGCGGGCGTTTCGGCCCAGATCGCGCCGTTTTCGATCGGCACGGCCGCGCGCGTCGGATCGAGATCGTGAACCCTGACGGGGAAACCTGACTTCGCCAGGTTGCTGGCGAGCTTGCCCCCCAACTCTCCCAGGCCGACAAAACCGTAACTTTTGTTCATCCGGCAATCCCCGCTTCGGTGGACGCGACCCTCACCCGAAGTCTGCGCTTCGGTGCGCTTCGCGTCCAACATTGTGCCGCGTGGGCGGCACCTATGCGCCATCCGCTCTCCCCTTGAATGGCCGAACGTGAAAAACTGCGGCCTTACGCCGATCTGACTAACCACCCGACGACAGGTTCTCACGATGACGACACGGTCATGCGCGCCGGCTGCGGATCGCGGCCTTGCCACCGCCTTGGGGCGAGCCAGGCGATGAGCGCAGGCAAAGACGGTCGTCGGCTCGAGGGGTTCGCTTTTGTCGGGACTCTGGGTGCGCTTTCCGCGGTAACCGCGACGGCAATCGATATTTCCATTCCCGCCCATGGCGAGATCGCCGCCGAATTCGGCCTGCCCGCCTCGGAAGGGGCCGCCCTGGTGACCGCCTTCATGGTCGCCTACGGCCCGGGGCAATTGCTCTGGGGCATTCTCGCCGATCGTTTTGGACGGCGCGTCACCGCCTTCGTCTCGCTGGCCGGCTTCCTGATCGCGAGTATCGTCTGCGCAACCACCGAATCCTTTACCGCCCTATTGGCCGCGCGCGCGGTCCAAGGCCTGATGGCGGGCGGCGCACCGGTCGCCGCGCGGGCGGTCGCGCGCGATCTGGGTGGCGGCATCAAGACCGCCAATCTGCTGGCGGTCATGACCACGATCCTGGGCCTGGCACCGCTGCTCGCGCCGCTCGTCGGATCAGGCCTGCTCGCCCTGTTCGACTGGCGCTCGCTCTTCTGGTTCCTGCTGATTTTCGGCGTGGTCACCGCCGCCGCCACCTATGCCTTCGTGCCGGAGACCCAGGACCCGACCCATCGCCATGCCCTCTCGCTCGGGCGCTCCGGGCGCAATATCCGTTTCCTGCTGGGGTCCCACGATTTCGTTTTCGGCAGCGCGCTCGGCGCCGCGTCCTTCGCGGGCTATGCCGCATTTCTGGCCGTCGGGGCGGCCATGGCGCAGGAGCGTTTCGGCGTTTCCGCCGAGGGCTTCGGCCCCCTGTTCACGATCGCAGCCGCGACCTTCGTGCTCGGCTCCATCCTCGTGCGCCGGGTAATCGGGCGCTACGGCGTCCCCGCCGCCCTGCATCTGGGCGTCGCAATCGCGATCGCGGCGACAATTCCGTTGCTCGCCACGGCCCATATCGCGCTGGGCCTCGTCGCCTTCTGGGCGATCCTTTGCCTCTATGTCTCGTCCTTCGGACTGCTGATGCCCGCCTCCATCGCCCAGGCCCTCGAACCCGCGGGCGCGATGGCGGGCTTCGGGGCGTCCGTCTTCGGCGTATTCACCTCATTGGGCGGCGCGCTCGGGTCCTATATCTCGTCGCTGCGGCTGTTCGAGACGGCGTCGGACGGATTGATCTGGACCATGGGCGGGGCCGGCATCGCCTGCCTTGCCATTCATCTACTCTCCTGCGCGACGAGGCCCCGAACCTGAACAGGCGGTATCAGCCGCCGGTCGCACGCGCGGCGGCGCGCAGCATCCCCTGCTTGGTTTCCCGCACCAGATCGGTCGCCAGAGCATCGGCATGACGGTTGCGCCAGTCCGCCAGCGCCGTGCCCCGGACCCGCGCGTTGAAGGCCCCCAGGGCGGGCGAAGCCGATAGCTGAAAATCCGCCCGGCGCGGGGCCTCTCCAACCAACGCGAAGCGGCGCCCCTCGGCCAGGTAATGCCTGAAGACATGCATCAGTTCCTGCTTCGGCGTCGCCCCATTGGGCACAATGCCCTGGGCGCGCAAGCCGTTCAGGATTTCCGCATAGCCGGCCTGGAAATAGCCGTCCTCGATCCTCTTCCGCAGCGCGGCGGGAATCGCGTCCCAACTCTCGTAGAAGCGGTACAGGTCGTAGAGCTTGTTGGCCCGGGCCGCGAACAGGCTGCCGCGCTTCAGCACCCGCGCCTTGCCACCCCAATCGAACCAGTGCTCCGACGGCGCGAGTTCAGTGTCCTGCACGCCCATTTCGGCCAGGATATCCTTGGCGAGATTGCTCAACCCGGCCTCGACCGTGCATTGCATGATCGAGCCGACCTCGACGAAATCCGCCCCCATGAGGAAGGCGACCGACGCGGCCTCGGCCGTGCCGATCCCGCCTCCGGCGCCGACCGCGACATGGGGCGCGAGACGGTCGCGCATATCGCGCACCACGGGCAACAGGGCCAGGAGCGACGCGCCGTCGGTATCGCCGGCGCAATCGGCCAGGGCGACCACGGCATCCGCCATCGTCAGTTGCGGGGCCAGGGCAGCGGCTTCGGAATCGATCCGGCCGTCCTTCAGCAGATCCGCGACCAGATCGGGCGGCGGCGGCGAGAGGAAGGCCTCGGCCGTCTCGGGCCGCGTGACCTTGGCCAGAATCCGGTTCGGCGCGACGACCGCACCATCCGACCCGCGCGCCACACCGGCGAGGCGATAGCGCACCAGGGCTCGTTCGACCTGATAGAAGCCACCGATCTGGACGCAATCCACGCCCAGAGTCATGAGCAGGTCCAACCGTGCCTCGACCGCAGCGTCCCGCCCTGCCCCGCCCCGGACATTGACCCCGAAGGCGGCGCTTCCGAGCCGGTCGCGCAAGGTCCCGATCTCGGCGCGCACCTCGGCCTCCGGCAAGCCATCCGCCCCCAAAAACGCCAGGAATCCGGCACGGGCCAGTTTCTCCACCAGAGCCGAGCCGCCCACGCCGTAGCCCATCCCGCCGACGACGATGGCTTCCGCGACGCCGAAACGGGCACGGAAGGCCGCTTGGCCGAGGTCGAAATCAGCGCCCGCCGCCCCATTTGGCTTGGCCCTGGTCGGTGCGGCGCGAAGACGCGGCGCCGGCTCCGACACAGGTTCGTGTTTGGGTTCGGGCATGGTCGGCGGCTCATCAGGCGGCGCGACAACGGCCATAACGGGCTCCGGTTTGCGGTAGGGAGCATCCGCGAGAGGCTCGCCCTCGGCCCGGATCTTGGTCACAAGCCCGGTCAGCACCTGGCCGGGCTGCATCTCCGCGAAATCTTCCTCGCCCTGGCCCCAGATCCACCGAATCGATTCGGACCAGCGCACCGGGCTTACAAGTTGGGCAGCGAGATTGGCCGCCACCGCGCCCGGCTCATGCGGCCGGCCGGTCACATTGGCCAGTACCGGGACGACTGGATCGCCTATCTCAAGACTGGCGAGCAGATTTGCGAAAGCGGGCCCCGCGCCTTCCATCGCCCGCGAATGGAACGCGCCGGAGACGTTGAGCGGGATATAGGCGCGCGCGCCGGCGGCGGTGAAGGCCGTCTCCGCCGCCGCCAGGTCGGCCGGAAGCCCGGCCAGCACGATCTGGCTCGGCGTGTTGATATTGGCAAGGTCGAGCCTGTCGAGGCCGGCATCGCGCAGCACGCCGCGCACCCGGTCCTCGTCCAACCCGATCACGGCCGCCATGCTGCCTTCGCCGCAATCGGCCATCAGCGCGCCGCGTCTGGCCACCAGGGTCAGGCCGGTGGCAAAATCATAGGCGCCGCCCGCGAACAATGCCGCCAATTCGCCCAGGCTGTGACCCGCCAGCCAGGCGGGATCGCGGCCCGTATCGCGCCGCCAGCGCAGATAGGACAGGGCACCGACGATATAGAGCGCAGGTTGGGTGAATTGGGTGCGCCGCAAGCTGCCGTCGGGATCGTCGCGGCACAGGGCCGCGATCGAATAGCCGAGGATCTCGTCGGCCGTCCGGGTCTCCTCCGGAAACGCCGCGAAAAGATCGGTGCCCATGCCCTTTTCCTGGGCGCCCTGACCCGGAAACAACAATGCCGTCATACGCCTATTCCCAATCTTTGCCTTACGGCCTGATACCCGGCCCATTCGTTGCCGAAGAGGCTCATCACCGACACGGCTTCCGACGCGGAGTCCGAGCCGAGATTGTATTTCGCCACCGTCGCCATCGTGCCCGAGGGGCTGAGATCGACGAAAAGCGATGCCTGGCGGCTCTCCAGCCCGCGATAGGCATCCGCGATCCGCATCGGCGACCTTACGATTTTCCAGAGATGACCCTCCGGCACCCGGTCCATTGCCCCCGCCGTGACACAGGAAATCATCGGCAGGCTTAGGTCTTGGCCGTCCTTGCCGCGAAACACCGCTTCCATCGCAACCCGAGCGGGCTCGACATAGGAGGAGTGGAACGGAAACCGCACCGGCAGGACCATGCAGGCATGGCCTTCCGCGCCGAGCACGCTTTCGATCCGCGCCAGATCCGCCGCGGGCCCCGCCGCGATGAAATGACTGGCCGAACTGATACCCGCGATCTCGACACGGGCGAACAGGTCCGGCCGTGCCGCCACGATGCCGGGATCGGTCAACACGGCGATCAAGCCGCCCTCGGCCCCGTCGCGCTCGAAACTCGCGGACATGGCGATGACCATGCGCAGGGCGTCCGGCGCGCTCATGGCGCCGGCGACGGTCAGGGCGACAATCTCGCCCAGACTGGCCCCCATCAGGGCGGCGGGGCGCGCGCCCTGGGCGATGAGGGCATCGGCCAGGGCGTATTGCACCATGAACAAGGCCGGATTCGAGTAGAGAAGCCGGTCGAACGGGTCGAACCGCCCGCGCGCCGGGTCGAACACGACGTCGAGCACCGAGCAGCCGAGTTCTTCGCGCGCAACGGCATCGAGATCGTAGAGCCGGTCCCGCACCGCCGGGCAGTTCTCCGCGATTTCCCGCGCCATGTGGAAGCATTGGCTGCCCTGACCGGCGAAGAGGAAGAGAACCGGTTTGATCACGCGTCTTGCTCCTCGATCCAGGCCAGGGCGTCGCCCAGGGCAACCGCCGTCGCCGGATCGTCCAACAATCCGAAATGATCGGCTGCCAGCGGAAAAACGCGGAAGTGGCCGCCAGCGAGATTTCGCCAATTCGCCACGGCAGCGTCGGTCGCGCCGCCCCCCGGGCAGCCCTGCAGGAAGGCCACGGGGCACCGCACCGGCCCCGACGGCCGGTAGGCGGCATGGGCTGCCCGGCGGGCGCGCCAGGGCGCGACAAGGGCCTCTATCGCTTCGGGCTCCGTCCGCATTCCAAGGTCGCGCAGGATCGACCGGGCCTCGGCCTCGTCCTGTGCCGGCTTGCCATGCATATCCATGAGCCAATCGGCGAGGGCGGCCTCCGCCGCCCCGCCTGGAAGATCCGCGCCCAGTACGCTGTCGATCAGGACCAGCCCGGCAACCGCTTTCCCTTCCTGCTCCAATTTTCGAGCCGCCGCATGGGCCACGACCCCGCCCAGGGACCAGCCGCCGAGCAGCAGCGCCTCATTTCCGGAAAGGGCCGAGCAACCGATCTCCGCCATTTGCATCACGGAGCTCGCCGTCGGCTCGAAATCGAAGCCCATAACGGGGCGGTCGTCGGAAAGATTGTCCGCAAGCGGTTGCAGGACACCGCTCTCGCCACTGATCCCGGAAAGGATATGCAGAGCGGCACCCTGCCCGCTTCCACCCAAGCGCGCCCAGGACGGGTTTGCTGCAACCGATAGCCTCTTGGCCAGGGCCCGCAGAGACGACGACTCCATCAGCCATGTCGCGGGCAAGGCATGGCCCAAAATCTCGCGCGCCTGGGCGCTGATCGCCAGGGCGGCGATGGAATGGCCGCCATGCTCGGCAAAGGACCGGCCAGCATCGACGCTCAGGCAATCGAGCGCCTCGCGCCAAAGCTCGGCCAGGGCCTTCTCCAGTTTTCCGCGCGGCCGCAGCGGCTTCTGGGGTTTCGAGGGCAGAGTGGCCAGAGCCTCGCGGTCAATCTTGCCGCTGGACGTGACTGGCAATGCCGAGAGGACATGGACCGCGCCCGGCACCATATAGGCCGGAAGTATGTTGCGCGCATGGGCCAACAACGCGGCGGGCTCGACCGTCCCCGCAACATGGGCGACGAGGGTCTCGCCCTGGGCGCTGACACTGGCCTGGACCACCTGAGGATGGCTGGCGAGGGTGTTCTCGACCTCGGCCAGTTCGATCCTGTGGCCGCGCAATTGCACCTGATCGTCGCGCCGTCCCAGAATCTCGATCAACCCATCGGCCCGGCGCCGCGCCATATCGCCCGTGGCGAACAGGCGCAACGCCCCCGCGCCCAGATCGATCTCGGGGAACAGGCTCGAATCGAGTTCGCCGTCGCGCCAATAGCCGCGCGCCAGTCCGGCCCCGCCGATATGGAGCATGCCGACCGCATCGTCCTCCGCCGGGCACAGACCATCGTCGAGAACATGGGCTTGCTGATTGGCGAGCGGGCGCCCGACCGGCACCGCGCCGTCGAGTGCCCGGCCGTCATCGGTCCAGGCCGTGGTGGTGATTGCCGTCTCCGTCAAGCCATAGGCGTTGCTGAGCGGCGCGCCGCCAGTCCCCCGGCGCCAGGTTTCCACGGCCGCCGGGGCGACCCTGTCACCGCCCACGACCGTCAGGCGCACGGAACCCGGCAGGGCGAGTCCTTTCTCCATGCGCGCGGCCAACAGGCCCCAATAGGCCGATGGCAGGTTGAGGACGGTCAGTTTCTCCGCCGCGACGAAAGCCAGGAATGCGACCGGGTCGAGATCGCCGCCATCGGCCAGCGGCACCACCGCAGCCCCCGCGACAAGGCTGGGGATCAGCTCTTCGAGATAAACGTCGAAGCCAGGCGCGGCCATCTGCAACACGCGATCCTTCGGCCCGATGCCGAAGGCTTCGATAGTCGCAACGGAATGGTTCAGCAGAGCCCCATGGGACAGCGCCGCACCTTTCGGCCGGCCGGTGCTGCCCGAGGTGAACATCAGATAGGCCGTGTCCTCGCGCGCCGCCCGGCTGCGCAAGATAGCCGGATCGCCGGTCGGCAACGCGCCCGCATCGATCGCCTCGACTCTCCCATTCGAGAACCGTCCCGGCCCGCGCGAATCGGTCAGGACGTATATGGCGCCACTCTCCTCAAGGATTGTATGGATGCGCGCGTCGGGCCAGGCCGGATCCATCGGCACCAGAATGGCCCCCGCCGCGAGAAGGCCCAGGATCGTTGCATTGAGCGTTTCGCCGCGTGGCAGGCAAACCGCCACCGGCACGCCGCGATGGCCCGCCATGGCTGCGAAAACGCCGGCTGCCCGCGTCGCCAGATCCGGATAACGTTCCCAGGGAATCAGATCCACCACGCAGGGAGCCTCGGGACGCGCGCGTATGGGACCCGTACCCGCAGCAAGAATTCGCCGGGTGCCCTCCTCCGAGAACGTTACAGGCATGGCCGCGCCCGCCGCCGCGAGAGTTTCGAGCGCAGCCTGGTAGGCTTTTGCCAAGCGTAACAGCTTGTTCCTCGAGAAGCGCTTGCGCCCGAAACCGATCCGGATGGCCAGGCGGTTGTCGACGACCGTCGATTCGATGGCGAGCGCATGCGGGCGCACGGCGCGCGGATCCCGGAGGGCGCCAATATCGAAACTGAACAAGCCCCAGAAGATGCTGCCCGATTCGAAATCGCCGATCCGCCCATGATGCCTATAGGAAATTTCGCCTCGGCAGGCTTCCAAGCGGCGCGCGATTGCTCGGTCCGGTCCGTGGCGCAAAGCCAGGAAATTACTGCCGCCATTCGGCAGGGATCGCCGCGCGGTGCGCACCGCCTGCGGATCGCCCGAGGACAGTAGGAAGGGATGGTGCGTCCCATGCCATCCGAGGGCGCTGTCCGCCGCTGTATCCGCGGAACCGCCTGCCCACTCGACGATCCAGCGCCCGTTCTCACCGGTCCAGGTCGTCAGCGCGGTATAAAGCGCCGCCACCAGAATGTCCTCCTCGCCCGGAACTGTGCTGTCGGGCGCCCCGCTTACCAAAGCGGCCGTCGGCTCCTCGTCGAGCAGGATCGACACGCTGTCCGATTCTCCTTCGAGATCGGCCACGTTCGGGCGGTCAAAGGGCAGACCGCTCAGGGTTTCGCGTCGCGCCAAATCCTCCCATTGCTCGACGTGTTCCGCGATTCCGGTATCGCCCGGCACCGCCGCCGAAGGCATGTTGCGGGGCAGCGTCGTCGGTGAGCCGCCACGATAGACCGAGTCCAATTCGCTCAAAAATTGCGGCCAGGCGGCATCGGAAAGAATCAAGCGATGGCCCACGAGGATCAGACGGTTGCGGTGCTTGCTACGCGACGTCAGGTGGCAGAAGCCGATGAGGCCACCGGATGCGAGATCGAATTCGCCCTGGAGTTCGGCAACCAGCCTCTTGGCCAGTTCCTCGCCCGCCTTGCGCCCCAAGCCGTCCAGGCTGCCACGCCGCAAGACCGGTCCGGGCGCCTTATCCAGGCTTTCGCGGACCCAGGCCTTGCCCCGCCGGCGGAACCCTACCCGCAGGGCGTCTCGATGCTCGGCAATGCGAAGATAGGCCGAGACGAACCGGTCGAGATCGAAGCTGAGCCCGACCTGCAATTGCACGGCAGAGTTCCAGTGCGCACGATCCTCCATCGGAAGCTGGAAGAATCTGCGTTGTGCCGGTGTGAGTTGCAACGTCTCGGACGGCACATTGCTCTTCGGCTGCACCAGGCTGGCCGCGCGCGCGATCGGTAATTCCGGATTGACCAGTATTTCCCCGGCCGCCGCCAGGAATCCGTCCAGCAGCCGCCGCGCGGTCGGCTCATCCGCGAATCCGAGGCCGTATTCCAGCCGCACCGCGGCGCCGTCCTCGGTGGCGAGGATCTCCAGCACGACAGGCATGGTCGACCGCCCCGCATCGATCGTCCAGGGCCGGAAATCGGCATCCTCTTCGCCCGGCCATTGCTGATAGGCGAAGAAACTGGCGAAAGGCGCGGCGCGAAGGCCGGCATCCGCCAGGATACGCCATAGCGGCGGTCCCGCATGACGCCGCGCGGCCCGCCATGTCTCGCCGACCGCGTCCACCAGGGCGCCGAAAGGCTGCGTGAGATCACAGCGAAGCCGCACCGGCAGGGTTTTCACAAAGCACCCGACCAAGCCGTCGCCCTCCGGGCGGGGGCGATCGTCGACCGGCACGCCGTGGCAGATATCGGTCGCGCCGGTAATCCCCGCCAAGACCCCATGCCAGAGGGAAAATAGAACCTCGAAGGGCGTGGCGCCCTGGGCGGCAGAAAAGACATCGAGACGACGAAGAGTATCGCCGTCCAACCGGCCTGTGACGAGTCCGCCCGGCGCATCTTCGGTACCGCCTGAACTAGGCAGTGGCGTCGGATCGGCGAGAGCTGCCCGCCAGAATGCCTTGGCGTCCGGATCGGCGACCTCCGCCCGCGTTCTTTGCCAGAGCGCAACATCGCCCGGGCTCAGGGGCAGCGGCGCGAAACCTGGCTCGCGGCCCTCGCTCAAATCCGCATAGGCCTGCCTGAACTCAGTCATGACCAGGGCAAGAGAGGTGCCGTCGATGACGAGATGCTGCGCCGCCAGGAGACAGCCGAATCCTTCGCCGCCGAGATCGTATAGGCCCAGCCGCACCAATGGCCCTTTGGCAAGGTCAAAGGGGCTTTGGGCAAACTCCTGGGCATGAGACCGCGCGGTGGCTTCCCGTTCGGCCAGCGGCCAGGTCGAAAAATCGTGGAGGCTGAAATCGAAGCGTGGCTCGTCCTGCACCACCTGCACCGGACCTTCGATCGAACGACCGGTCTCTTCAGGGAAGGTCGTGCGCAGCGCCGGGTGCCGCGCCACGACGCGGCGGAACGCCTCGCGGGCGAGATCGGGGTCCAGACGCCGCGCGGTCCGCCCGCCCGCCGCAACGGCGTATTCGGCGCCGCCCTGCCCCGCCCGGGCAACTGGCCACAAGGCTTCCTGGTTGGGCGACAGCGGATAGACCCTGCGCGCCGGATTGGCGGTGATCGCGACCTCGACCGGCCGGGTCGCCGCCGCCAGTTTCGCCAGCGTCGCGGGGGTGCGGCGGTCCATCAGATCGGTCAAGGTCAGCCTCCGGCCCACCAGATCACTCAACCGCCCGATCATGCGCGCCGCCGCAAGCGACGTGCCGCCGATCCGGAAGAAATCGTCCTGCGCCCCGACGCGCGGCAAGGCCAGGACCTCCCGCCATAGCGCGGCGATATCCGTCTCGATTCCGCCGGCGGGCGCGATGAAGTCAGCCTGCGCGCCCACCATGCCTTTCTGCCTCGGCGCGGTGGCGCGCACGGCCCGGTAAAGCGCGGCGCCGTCGCGCCATAGCCCCGCCACGGCCTCAAACGCTCGTGCGCGTGCCGCTCCGTCGCCCGGATCGGCGACGGTCTCGGTGCCGTTCTCAGCGGCAGGGTGTGCCGGATCGGGCATCACAATGTCCAAATCCGTTTCCGCCGCAGCCCGAGCATCCAGGGCGAAGGTTGTTTCGCCGCCGCGCTGCTCCCGCTCGACTCCGGGCAGCGATTCGAGGAAATCCGCCGCCGGCCGGTTCCGGGCGCTCGGGACGTAGGAGAAGCGCAACCGCGCCATGCCTTTCTCGACCGCCGATTCGCCGAGGAAGCCGGCAATGCGTTGTTCAACCCCGCGGCCCAGCACCCGGCAGGACAGCAGCAAGATCTCGACCGCCAGGACATCCGTCTCGAGACCAAGACAGGCGAGGCCGACGAGGCCGTAATCGCCGAACCGGTCACGCACCCGGATCGTGTAGACGGGCGAGGTTCTCGTATCCCTGGCGCGCAATGCTTCCACCGTCATGCGCTGCGTGGTGGTGTTGAATTGATTCGTCCGCTGGGTGAGTTGGGCCGCGCGCGCGATATCCCCCTCGACCAAGGGTCGGATATCGACTTCAAGCCGCAGGGATTCCAGGAAGGCCCGGAAATCGCCGCTCTCCGCTTGTGCCTCGGCCCGGGCCGCATTCTCGCGGTACATCTGAGTCCGTCGCCGGTCCTCCGTGCCTGCCGGCCCGGTGTTGAGCGCCCAAAGCCGGTCGATCCAGCCCTGGGATTCGCTCTCCGCCATCGGATAAGGGTGGACCGCGACCATCGGCAAGCGGCTTCGCACCTCGGCGCATTCGACCGGGTTGTCATCGATGAAGGCGAAGGACTCGAGGCCGAGCCCCAAATCGCGCGCCAGTTCCGCGATCGCCTCCGATTTCGGCCGCCAACTCGCCTTGACGGCCACCAGATGCTCGGGCCGCAACGGCATCTCCGGCAGGGCGGCAAAGCCCGCTTCGACATCCTCGATCTCGTTCTTGCTCACGACCGCGAGCAGCAACCCGGCCTGCTGACGCTCGACCAGCATCTCCTGGACAGCCCGCCGTGCCGGATCGACCGTCAGGCCGCCCGGGCCCACCTCGCCGACCACACCGTCCCACAAGGTGTTATCGGCATCGAGCACGACCAGCTTGCGCGCGGGCAGCAAGCGGGCCGTCAGGCACCGGGTCAGGGCCAGGGCGATATCGCCGAAACCGGCATCGGTATAGGGCACATGCCCTTCGCGCTCGGCCGCCGGATCGTGCCAATCGTCGGACATGGGTGCGACGGCCCCACCGAAAGCCGCGAGTCGCCGATCCGCCCGCGCCTGAAGCGCACACCATGGGGCGGACTCTTCCAGATTCGGGCGGTCGGGGCAGCGCAGCACGACGAGCGGCACCGAGAGACGCCGGGCGGCGTTTTCGACGGCCCCCGCGAACTCGCCGAACCGCTCCGCCGCCGCAAGGAGGGAGGAGGATTCCTCGGCCCCTTCCCGCGCGTCCGCCCCGGCCAGATCGGCAAGGCGCCATAGCAAGGCGACGGCGCCCTGCCGCTGAACCCTGGCGGGCGAGGCCGGGTCCAGCAATTCCTGCATCACCTGGCCATAGGGCGCGAAATCCAGGCGCAGTGGCATGCGAAAGGCTGTGCCGAGAAAGGCCAGCGGTTCGGCGACAGGCTCCGCCGTGAAGCTTGAAACCAGTCGCAGGACCGGGCTCTGGACCAGGCCGGCGGCGTTCAGGTACCGATCGAGCGGCGCTTCCGGCTCACGTAGCAAGGAGTCGAGCAGGGATTCGAAACGCGCGAGCCATGCCTCGGCCCCGGCTCCATCCATCACCCTGTCGAGATATTCCAGATTGAGGTCGAGGGCACCGTCGCTCTCCACCATCGTCAGGAACATCTCGAACGCCAATGCTCCCCGATTGCCTTCGACGGGCACGGCCGGCGCGCCGCCAAGGACGGGCGCCGCCGCCCCGGCCTGGCGCGTATAGGTGCAGCAGGCCTGCAGAGGCAGCAGAGAGGGATCCGTCCGCAGGGTTCGGATCAGCCCAGCCGTCTCGGCGAAGGGCAATTCCTGGCGCGCCGCCATATCCAGCGCCTCGCCCGCCGCCGCGACCAGTTCCCGCCCGCTCTTCTGCGGATCGACCTCCGGCACGACGAGCCTGATATCGGCGAAATCGCCGATCAGCCTTTCGCTGCCCGCCCGCCCCCGGTTCGCCACCGGCACGCCGAGGGGGAAGCGCCGCGCAGCGCTCCGGCCATGCAGCATGGCAGCGAAGACCGCGAAAAGGATCGCGAAGGGCGCGCAGCCCAGGCTTTCGCCGCCCGCCCGCAAGCGCCCAACGAAATCCGCCGGCAAGTGTCGCCGGGCCACCCGCGACGCCGCGGCCAGATCGGACGGGCCGTCGCCGGCGCCGAGATCGAGAGTCAGATCGGCACCCTGAAGACGATCCGTCCAGAACGCGCGCCGCGCCACCATTTCCGGCCCGGAAAGCCGCTCCGCTTCGGCCGCGATATGGTCCTTGAACTCGAGGCGCAGGGGCGGCGGCGCGGTCCCCGCATAGAGGTCAGACAGTTCGGCCATGAACACGCCGACGGACCAGAGATCCGCAACGATGTGATGGAACAGAAGATCGAGGCGCTGGCCCTCGCCCTCCTCCCGCAGCGCGACGCACAGCAACGGCCCCCGCTCGATGTCGAACGGCCCCTCATCGAGCCCAGGCGTGACCGGGACCGTCATCCGATCCAGCACGCGCTGGCCCGGCCCGTCCGGGCCTTCGACGAAGACGGTGCGGAGGGTCGCATGACGCGCCACGACCCCGTCAATCGCCACCTGCAAGCGCTCGCGATCGACATGGCCCTCAAGGCGGAACGATGCCGGCACGGCGACCAGACCCGGCGCATCGGGAACCAGCTTGCCCAAGGACCAGTGCCAGAGCTGCTGGCGCGACAGGGGCAAGAGGTCGTCCTTCAGCGATCCGCCGGCCGCGATCGGTTCGACGGCCGGCACGTCTCCGACCGGCTTCAGCACGACCTGCAAGGCCGACGCACGATTTTCCGCCAGCCAGGCGCCCAACTCGCCGGCCGTCTTCGCATCCACCAGCAGGGTCGCGGGCACCGCTTCGCCTAGATCAGTCTCCAACTGGCGCACGACATCCATCATCACGAGCGAATCGAGCCCGTAATCGGTCAGCGGCGCATCGGGATCGATCATCTCCGGCTTCATGCCCAACGCCTTGGCCAGGACCCGCCGGGCATAATCCAAAGCATCGGCGGCTGCGTCGCCCGACGGAGCGTGGCGCGCGACTTCGGCCTGGGCCAAAGGCGCCGCCGCCGCCAGGGTAATCGCCCTCCGCTGCGCCCAGCCATCGGCGACGGCTGCGATCACCGCCTGCGGCATCGCCCGCTCGTCCAGTCCGGGCAGGCCATAGGCGCGCGTCTCGCGGAAGCCCGCCGCTGCCAGCCGATCCCGCCAGCGCGGCGCGGAGAGAAGCGGGGCATGGTCGAGACGTCCCTCGCCACTATCGAAGGCCCACCAGCCGTCGAGCAGGCCGAAGGTCAGGGTGGCGAAGTCCTGCACGGCCGTGACCTCGTTGATCGCCAGCAACCCGCCGGGCGCGAGCAGGCTCTTGGCATGGTCGATGGTCTTTTCGATCGCGGCGGTCGCGTGCAGCACGTTGCTGGCGATGACGATATCGGCCTCGCCCGGCACGAAGCCCTGGTCCCGGGGATCGCGCGCGATATCCAGGGTCTTGAAGCGGAGCGCCGTGCTTTCGCCGTCGAAGGCGGCCCGCGTCCGCTCGACGAAACTGGGCGAGAGGTCGGTGAACAGGTATTCGGCCTCGATCCCCGCCTCGTCCAGGGCCGCGAGGACGAAACGGGTGGCGGCCCCGGTGCCCGCCCCGATTTCGACCAGCCTTGCGGCGGTCGCGCCGGTCCGCCGCAGCCATCCGACGACAAGATCGGCCAGAATCCGGCTGTAGCTGTCCATCACCTCGTCGCCGCGATAGACCGGCTCGACCAGATGCTGAGAACCGCCAGGGAAGACGATATCCGTGCCCTTGGCGCGGCCTGCCAGAACGTCGCGCAACCCGGCAAGACAGGCGTCGAGCAAGGCCTGGAACGGGGCGATTTCAGCATTGTTTTTTAGATCGGGTAGCGGCGCGCGCGGCAGTCCTGTCAGCCGCTCCCCGGCCGCGCGCAACACACCTTCGCGCAGCAGCATGTCGAGAAGGGCGCGGAACAGGCGGTCCTGGCCGGGCACGACGTCGAGTGCCGCACGGATGGACTCGATCTCGCTCGTCTCGCCGGGCGCCGGGAGCGCATCCGCCAGCATCTCGGCCAGTCCACGCCGGGCATAGATGTCGAGCGCTTCAAAACCCTCACGGGTGCGCGCCATTTTGGCCGCCGGCGGGACAGCGACGGAAATATCTAAACCCGCCAGATCGGCGTTTCGCGACGCCGCACCCAGAGAGGCGGTCGTGACATCGGGATCGTGGCGCAGGCCGGCGGCCAGGGCGGGCGCGAGTTTCAACGGCACGACTCGCGGCAAGCCCGAAGCCAGGGCGCGCTCGATCGCGACGAGGCCCGTCTCGGGCATGATCGGCTCGACCCCCTGCGCCGCCATGCGCCGCTGGACCTCGTCATCCGCCACCGCGCCGACACCACCCCACAGGCCCCAATCGATCGCGCAAACCGGCCAGCGGCCGGCCCGGCCGATCTCCCCGACAAGAGCGTCGAGGAAGGCGCTACCGGCGGCGTAATTGGCCTGACCCGGATTGGCCGTGAAGACCACGGCGGAGGAGAAGACCGCGAAGAAATCGAGATCCCAGCCTTCCAACGCCCGCGCCAGGGCCATGCCGCCGCGCGCCTTCACATCGAAGGCCGCGAGCAGTTCGCCCTCGTCCATGCGAAGAAGCATGCCGTCGCGCAGAACCAGAGCGGAATGAATGGCGCCGTTGACAGGGCCGAAACCCGCAATCGCCTGGTCCACGGCACTCCCAAGCGCCATAGGATCGGTCGCATCCGCGGAGAGATACTGAGCATCGCCGCCGGCCTCCCGGATCGCGGCGATCCCGGAATCGATCGAATCGTCCCGCATCCGGCGGCCGATCCAGGTGAACTTGGCGCCAAGTCTTCGCGCGAGATCCTGGCTCAACACCTGCCCGATGCCGCCGGCACCGCCGACGATCAGATAATGCCCGCCCATTCGCCAGGGCGTTTCGCGATCCCGGGGAAGTTCAACCGGATCGAGCCACATGCGGTAGCGCACACCCCGGCGCAGCATGATCGTCTCGCCCTCGCGCTGGGGCGGTTCGGCGGCGATCAGCGCGGCATTCGTCTGGGCGTCGTCGCGCGGATCGATGTCGACCACGGCCATCAGGCCGTTCGCCTCCCGCGCCGCGCCGCGCGCCAGGCCGGAAAGTCCGGCGGCGACCGGGTCGACCCGGTCTTCCGCGCCCAGGGCCCAGGCATTACCGGAAATGACGGTGATCCTCGCTCCGCTCTCGCGCAGCGGCCGCAACACCTGCAGAAGATCGGCGGTCGCGGCGCCCGGCGCGGCGATATCGAGATCGCGGAGCGGAACCGGATCGGATGGTGGCAGGAGATAGACCGTAACGGCCGGTTCCGCTGCCACGCCCCAGGGCCGGATTGCGGCGCCCGGACAGGCTGCCGCCAGAGCCTGCGCCAAAGCCGAGTCGGGATCGGCCGCGAGAATTGCGACTGCGCCAACCGGTTCCAGCGGCGTATCGGCCCGCGCCGGCGTCTCCTCGGCGCGCCATCGGGGCCGCCAGATCATGTCGGCGAGTGGGTCTTCCGCTCCGCTATCGGCAACCTCGCTGGCGCGAGGTTCGGAAGTGGGCGTATCGCCGGAAAGGCGGCGCAGGACGAGACCCCGCATCGAGGCGACGGCGACGCCCGCCGGATCGCGCACGTCGATGTCGTATTCGCCGTCCGGACGCCGCGCGACCCGCACCGTCGCGCGCTCGGGCAGATCCCGGCGCAACCGCATCTCGCGCAAGGCGAAGGGGACGGCCACCCCCTCCTCCGCCTTCGCCAGGGCGGCAACCCCATGCAGGCAGGCGTCGAGCCAGGCCGCCCGCGCCAACCCATCTCGGCCGGCGGGCAGCGCCAATTCGGCCTCGGCCTCCGCGCCCAGAACCCGCACCGCGCGCAAGCCGCGATGGGCCGCGCCGTAAGCCAGGCCGCCCTCGCGCAAGCGGGTATAGAGGTCGTAGCCGTCGACCAAGGTGCCGCCGATCAGGGGCTTGGGCGCCGCGCCAAGGACTTCTTCGGCTTGCGCCGCGATCCGCGCGCGCGCGCAGGTTTCGCCCGCCTCGTCGCGCAACACGACCTCGCCATCCTCGGCCAGATCGAGGGTCGCGCGGGTCGCAGCCTCGACCGTCAGCGGCCGACTCCAGACGAGATCGGTCAGGACCGCCGTCTGTCCCGGCCAGACCCTCTCCGCCGCCTGGAAGGCCAGGGCGACGGCAGCCATCCCCGGCAGTACCGGGACGCCCGCGACCTTATGAGACTCGATCAGCGGATCGGCGGGGTCGAGCTCCAAAATTATGCGGCGCGCATCCGGCGGCTCGGACTCGAAGGTTTCGCTCGGTGCCGTGGTCTCGATCCAGCAACGCTCCCGCGCGAAGGGATATGTCGGCAGGACGATACGGCGCGCCGATACGCCGTCATGCCGCGCCGCCCAGTCGATCGCGGCGCCTGACACCCAGGCGCGCGCAATCGCATCGGGGTCATCCACGGCGATAGCGTTCTGGGCGCTTCCCGCATCGCCCCGTGCGACGGTCCCCGCATAGATTTCTTGGCGGTCCCCGGCGAGGAACCGTTCCAGCGCCGCGGTCGCGCCGGCCATATCCCGGGCGGCGAAAGCCAACCGCGCCGGCAGGGCATCGCGCCCGACCTGCAGGGTGTAGGCCATGTCATGGAGGCGCCAGGGATCCGCGCCGTCATCGTCCCCGATCCAGTCGCGCAGGCGCTCCGCCGCCGCGGCCAGGCGTTCCCCGTCCTTTGCTGACAGGACGACGATAGCTGGCCCGTCCGGCGCAGCACGCGGCGCCAGCTCGGCGATATGCTCCTCGATCACGACATGGGCGTTGGCGCCGCCCGCGCCGAAGGAACTGATTCCCGCCAGCAACGGCCGCTCCACCCCGTCGCGGACTCGCCGATGCCAGGGCGCCGAGTCGCGCTGCACTGCGAAGGAGGACGCGCCGAAATCGATATTGGGGTTGAGGGTTTCGGCATGAATGGTCGGCACCAACTCGCCATGCCGCATCTGCAGCAGCACCTTGGCGACGCCCGCGATCCCGGCCGCCCCCTCCAGATGGCCGATATTCGACTTCACGGAGCCGATGGCGCGCGGCACGGCGCCGTCCGCTCCAATCTTGGTCAATGCCCCGAAGGCACGGGCGAGGCCGTTGACTTCGATCGGATCGCCCAGCGAGGTGCCGGTGCCATGCGCCTCGATATAGCCGATGTCCTCGGCCTCGACCCCGGCGCGGCGGATCGCATCCTCGACCACGCTCCCCTGGGCGACCGGGTTGGGCACCGTATAGCCGCTGGTCCGCCCGCCATGGCTGAGCGCGCTGCCCCGCACCACGCCCCAGACGATGTCGCCGTCCGCCCGCGCCTGGGCCAGGGGCTTGAGCAGGACCGCGCCGACTCCCTCGCCCGGAACATAGCCGTCGCCATCCGCGCCGAAGCTGCGGCAGCGCCCGTCCGTCGCCGCGAAGCGGCCCTGGGACAGGGTCAGGAACTTGTTCATATGGATGCTGACATTCACCCCGCCGGCGATCGCCATCTCGCATTCGCCGTCGCGGATCGCCTGGCAGGCCAGGTGGATCGCGGTGAGCGAGGAGGAGCACATGGTATCGACCGCCAGGCTCGGCCCGGCGAGGTCCAGGGCATGGGACACCCGGTTGGCGACCGAGGCGTAGAAGGAGGCGGTGGCCAGGACGTTGCCGCGCGCCGTCTCCTCGACACCCAGCAACTGATATTCGCCGTACATCGTGCCGGCATAGACCCCGACCCGCCGCCCGGCGAGAGACGACGGCGCGATGCCCGCGCTTTCGACGCAGGCCCAGGCGGTCTCCATGAACAGCCGCTCCTGCGGATCCATGAAGGCCGCCTCGCGCGGCGAAATGCGGAAGAACAGCGGGTCGAACTTGTCGACAACGGCCAGGAAGCCGCCCCATTTGGCGTAGAGGCTGCCATAGCGCGTGGGATCGGCATCGTAGTGACGGCGCCAGTCGAAGCGCTCGTCCGGGATCTCCTCGATACAGTCGCGCCCCTCACAGAGGTTGCGCCAGAATTCGTCCAGAGTCTCCGCCTGGGGGAAACGGCCGGAGAGGCCGATAATGGCAATGCCTTCTTCACCCGGCCGCCGGATCGGCTCAGCCAGGCGAGGCGCGGTGGTTGCGATGGGCCGGGCCGCGACCGCCGGGAGACTGCGCGCCGGTTCCGCCGCCGCCGCTTCGGCCGAGTCCGGACCGCGCAACACGGCGAGAACCTCGCCATGGGAGGCCCCCAACCGTTCGGCCAATTCCCCAACGGTGCGATGCTCGAAGAACAGCGTCTTGGGTAATTCGCCGAGGTCGCGCTCCAGCGCGCGGGTGAGCTGCATCGCCATCACGGAATCGATGCCGTATTGCTCGAAGCGGTCGTCCGGCGATATCTGGTCCGGTCCCAGCTTCAATTCCCTCGCCAGCAGCTCGGTGAGATAGCGCAAGGCGTCCCGTCCACGATCGCCCGGCGCCTGGGCGCCAGCGGGCGGTGACTCCGCGACCGATCGGCTGGGTTCGTCCACAAAGGAAGCCAGGATGCGCGCGCGGTCGCCCGCGAGCGGGAGGATCCGCGATTGCGCCAGAGACCCGCTCGCCGCGAGGGCCAGCACATCCAACGCCTCATCCGTCCGAAGCGGCACGACGCCCAGCCGATCCCGCAGCCAAGCCAATGTCTCGTCCGGCGCCCACATGCCGCCGTCGAGCCAGGGACTCCAATCGACCGCCACGCTATGACCTTGGCGTTCTCCGGCCCGGACCCTGTCATCGCGCCAGGCCGCGAACCGATCGAGGAACCGATTGGCATAGGCATAGACGCCCTGCCCGGCATTGCCGAGGGATGCGGAGGACGAGAAGAGCAGGAAGAAATCGAGCGCTTCCGAAGCCAAAGCCCTATCGAGATTGATCGCGCCGGCAACCTTCGGGCCCGAGACCGTGGCGAAGGCCTGCTTGTCGAGCCCCTGCAGCAGCCCATCGCGCAACACCCCGGCGGCATGGAACACCCCATGGATCGCACCGAATCGGCGCCGAGCCTGGTCCAGGGCAGCAGCCAGACCCGCCTCGTCCGAAACATCGGCGGCGATGGCCAGGGCCTCGCCGCCCGCCCGTTCGATATCCGCGACGAAGGCATCCTCGACCGGGTTGCGGGACAGGAGAACGAGCCGCGCGCCGTGCCGTTCCGCCAAGGCCCTCGTGACGATCCGCCCGATGCCGCCGGACGCGCCGGTGATCAGATAGACGCCGCCGTCGCGGTAGACAGGTGCGGCTAGAACGGGCCAGTCGGCCTCTTCCCAGCCCTGGCTCTCCCGCCTCTCGCCGCGCCAGGACACTTCTCCGAATGCGTCTTCCGGGCTGGCCAGTTCCCGGGCGAGCCGGCGCGCAACCGCCTCCCGATCGCGCCAATCCGCGAAGCCGACGCAGCGGATCGCCAGGGATGGCCGCTCCTGCGCCAGGGTGCCGAACAGCGCAGGCAGCGCCGCCGCCCGGGCCGCATCCGGATCACCCCCCAAAGGATGGCCCAGCACGACCCGGCGCCGCCCGTTCCCCGCCGCCAAGGTCTGGGCCAGGGTGAAACCCTGCTCACCAACCGCGATATCGGAATCGGCCAAAAAGAGAATGCTGGCATCCGCCGCCTCAGCCCCTTGGGTCGCCAAGGCCTCGACGTTTCCGAAAGTGATCCGGTCGCCGAACTCGGCCCGCAACGCGTCGTGCCAGGCCGGCCCAGCGATCGCCAGGACAGGGCCTTGCGCGACGCCTTTGACCAGCATCCGTTCGATTGCGCGCGGCACGAGAAGAACCGGCCGATCGTCCGTACCGACCTCGATCCGCACCAGCGACCGCGCGCTATAGCCGCGGATGGCGGCATGCACGGCGCCATGCTCGTCGATCAGGTCGATATCGAACTTGCTGATATCGCCGGACACGCCCGCGCGGCGGGCATGGGCGAACAGCCGGGCCGGCAGCGGACCCACGATATCGACACGCTCGACCGCGAAGGGAACACGCGCCTCGCGCCCGGCCTCCTCCGGCTCCAGCAGAGCGACCGCTTGCGTCGCCGCGTCGAGCAGCGAGGGATGCAGGACGAACCCTTCCGGCCCACCATCGAGGCCGGCGGGCAAAACCAGTTCGGCCAGGGCCTCGCCTTCGCCCGCCCAGCCTTTTGCGACAGCCTTGAATCCCCGGCCATAGGCCAGGCCGCTGGCCGCGAAAAAGCGATAGAGCTCCTCCCCCGTTCGCTCTGTGGGGCAGTCCGCGCGGATAGCGTCCAAGTCGATGCGTTCCGGCGCAGGTGCCGATTCGCCGGTCAGGTTGCCCTCGGCATGAGTTCCCGCCGCGCTCTCGATACGAAAACGCGCGCCCTCTCCACTGCGTTCGAGGGTCACCGAAACCGCGACCGGTGAGACGTCCTGAACCAGCGGCCGTAGCCAGGCGACATGGGTCAAGGCGGTGACCGGGCGCTTCATTGCCTCCGCCCCCGCCGCGCGCGCCATTTCCAGATAGGCCGCGCCGGGCAGCAACCGCCGCCCGCCCACGACATGGTCGGCAAGGAAAAATTCCTCGCCCGTGAAGACAGTTTCAAACCGGACCGATTCGAAACCGGAAGCATTGCGGCCGATCAGGGGATGCAATTGCGGCGCACGACCGCCGCCATCCGGCACGACGCGCGGCAAGCTATGGCTATCCTCGGCGAAGGGATAGCCGGGCAGGGAAATTTGGC
>JAQCGR010000281.1 GCA_027619995.1 Pseudomonadota bacterium
TATTGGACAGGCCCTTGGCCCGGGCGGTGACGACATATTGCTTTTGCAGCTCATCCAGAAGATTGGCGCGCAGCCGCCGGATCATGCCCGCCGTTCCCGATGTGCCGATGACGACCACGGGTATCCAGAGATGTTCCAGCACGGAGCCCAGTTTTCCGAAGGTCCAGGGCTGGCCGATATATTGCTCGTCCATCAGCCCGCCGATAGATGTGCCGAAATGGACCTTGGCCAGATAGAGCAGGACCAGGGCGAGCAGGAAATTCGGTGTGGCAAGGCCGAGGAACCCGAGAAAGGTCAGGCCGTGATCGCCCCAGCTGTACTGATGGGTCGCGGAATAGACCCCGATCGGGAAGGACACGACCCAGGTGAAGATGATGGTTGCGACTGAAACCAGCATGGTCAGCCAGAGCCGGTCGCCGACGACGGCGGCGACCGGCAGGTTGTACTCGAACGAGAATCCGAAATCGCCCTGCAGCATGCCGAAGATCCAGTGGAGATACTGCTCCCACATCGGCCTGTCGAAGCCGTAGGCCTCGCGCAGGAAGGCGATGTGTTGTTGGTCGACTGATTCGCCACGCGACTGAAGTTCGGCGATATAGGTTTCGAGATAATCGCCTGGCGGCAGCTGGATGATCACGAACACGATCACGCTGATCGCGATCAAGGTCGGGATCATGACGAGGAGTCGATGGGCGAGGTAACGCAGCATCTCTATCTAAGCGCCTTTCCGAGCTGCAGCGGGGCGGGGATCAGTTGCTCGCCGTGCGTCGCTTGGGATCGGCAAACCAGAAGGAATCCGGCCGATAGATGCCGAAATGGGCGCCGGGATCCCAGTTGTAGATGCCTTCCTCGGGCACGTTGCGCAGGCTCCCGTTGACCACGACGGGCTGCAGGGTGCCGCTGATGATGCCGATGGAGAAGACCTGATCCTGGTGGATCTTCAGAATCTTGTGCCAGATCTCCGTGCGTTCCTCGGCCGTGCTGGCGGTGCGCCAGGCTTCGTTGAGTGCCATCAGCTCCTGCGCCTCGGGCATGTCGATGGGCTCGCCCGCCTGTGCCTTGGTTTCGTTGAACTGACCCCACTTCGGCCATTGCAGTTGAATTTGCGCGGTCGGCGCCAGCTCGTCAGGGCTCAGATCCGCGGTCGGCATGCCGTTCTCCAGCCCCGACCAGATCGACATCACCGTATCGCCGGCAAAGATGCGATTGCGGAACACCTCGCGCTGGGAGGGCTTGGAGAAGAGTTTGACCCCGATGTTTTTCCAGGAGTCGCCGACCAGCGACAGAACGTCGGTCTCTTCCGTGCTCTCGCCGGCGGTTTCGACGATGATCTCAATCGGACGCCCGTCGGGCATCAGGCGGGTGCCTTCCGAATTGCGCTGGGTCAGGCCCATCTCGTTGAGTAACTCGTTCGCCTTCTGGATATCCATGCCGGCCCAGGCGGTCTGATACTCCTCCTTGAAGAGCGGGCTCTTCGGCAAAACCGTGTTGTTGCCTTCAAGCGCCATCCCGAAATAGATGACCTCGTTGATCTCGTGGCGATTGATGGCGAGGGACAGGGCGCGTCGGAAGCGCGCGTCCCGCACCAGTTTACGCCAACCCTCGTCATTGACGTTGAGGTTCGGGAACAGCGCCAGATGGGCGCCTTTCGCCGTCTGCCAGAGCGAAACCTTGTAGTCGTACTGATCCTCGTTTTCCTTCAGGAAGCTGAAATTATCGAAGGAGATGTAGCGCGCCTGAAGATCGACCTCGCCCGTCCCCGCCTTGGCCGGGATCAGCTTGGAATCGGCCAGGCCCATGACGACCTCGTCGATATAGGGCAGCTGATGGCCCTGCGGATCGACCCGGTGGTAATAGGGGTTGCGCTCGAAGACGAAACGCTCGGCCGGTGGGGCGGTCCTCAGCACCCAGGGCTGAAGCGTCGGCTCGTCCGGATTCTCGTTCTTGTACTGGCGGTCGTTGAGGTGATGCAGCGCGGCCCAGTCGCGCTGGCCGCTCTCCTCGACCTTCTTCGCAAGCTCTTTGGGGTCGGCGTATTTCTCGTGGAACTGTTTGAGATAGGCCGAAGGCCGGTAGATGTAGAGCGGCGTTGCGCCGGCGATGTTGGAGAGAAAATAGGGATTCGGCTTGGACCAGCTGTAGATCACCGTTTCCGCGTCGGGGAAGGTGACCGTGGGCGCCTCCCCGTCGACGATCAGGATGCTTGCCGGGCCGAGCGGAGAAATCTTGTCGTTGTTGGCGACGTCGTCCCAGAAATAGCGAAAATCGTCGCTGGTGAAAGGCGTGCCGGTGGACCATTTGTGACCCTTGCGCAAATGCAGGGTGAAGGTCCGGCCCTCCTCGACCTCGAAGCTTTCGAGGATGTCCGGGGCAATCTCGTAAGCCGTCGTATAGCCGACCAGCCGGGCATAGCCGTAGACCACCATCTGGCGGGTATCCTTGGCCTTCGCCATCAGGATA
Source organism: Pseudomonadota bacterium (assembly GCA_027619995.1). Lineage (GTDB taxonomy): Bacteria > Pseudomonadota > Alphaproteobacteria > CADEGL01 > CADEGL01 > JABIRQ01. The sequence continues at coordinate 2,461 of JAQCGR010000281.1, forward strand.
CGCAGGCGTCCGCCAGGCTGGCCCGGCTCTTGCCAGGGCAGATCCATGGGCGCGACCGATGGCTGGGCGGGCACGCGCTCCGCCACTGGAGGCAGGGTGCCGGCCGCAACCGCGGCCTCGAGCGCCGGCGTTTCGACCAGATCGAGGGCCATGGCCTGCGGCGCGCCGAAGGCGGCCGCCATGCATATCGCGGCCGCAAGACGAAGACGGTTGGATGCCGGTTTCATGCGACGAGCTCCCTGAAGTCGGCCCCTTTATGGGCGCGTACGTAATGCCCTTCTCCCACATCGATCAAGGTCGGCTGTGCATCGACATTGATCGTGAACGGAACCGGCCAGGCCTCCGGTTCCGATGCACGGTCCTCTTCCAGCTTCGCAAAATCGAGTTTGCGGGCGGGATCGGGATACGGCACGGCCGCCAGCAGCGCCCTCGTATAGGGGTGAATCGGCTGGCGGAACAGAACCTCTCGCGGCGCCAGTTCGACCAGCCGGCCGCGACACATGACGGCGATGCGATCGGCGATATAGTCGACCACCGCGAGATTGTGCGAGATGAACAGATAGGTCAGGCCCAGCTGTTCCTGCAGGTCGCGCAGGAGATTCAGTATCTGGGCCTGGATAGATACGTCGAGCGCCGAAACCGGCTCGTCGCAAATCAGCAATTCGGGGCGAAGCGCCAGGGCGCGGGCAATGCCGATGCGCTGGCGCTGGCCGCCCGAGAAGCTGTGCGGATAGCGGCTCAAAGCGCGGACATCCAGGCCCACAAGGGCCATCAACTCCATGACCGTTTCGCGCCGGCTCCGATCGTCGCCGACGCCGTGGATGATCAGCGGCTCGCTGATGATGTCGTAGACCGTCATGCGCGGGTTGAGTGAGCCGAACGGGTCCTGGAAGACGAATTGAACCTTGCGCCGATAGGCCTTGAGGTCCGGCCCCTTCAGGGCAAGCACGTCCTGCATGGCGCCGCGATCGTTGAAGCTGATGCTGCCCGCATCCGGCGTCAGCGCGCGCATGATCATCTTGCTCAGCGTGGTCTTGCCGCAGCCGCTCTCGCCGACCAGGCCCAGACATTCGCCATGCCGGACACCGAAGCTGACATCGTCGACGGCCAGCACTTCGCTCTGGGAATTGCCGCCGAACAGTCCGGCATCGCGAATTGCGAAGCTTTTCGTCAGACTCTCGACCTTCAACAGGGGTCCGGCCGCATCCGCACCCTCGGGCCAAGGCTCCTTTCGGGCCAGCAGATGGCCTGTCGCGGTCTCGATCTCGCGCAGGGGCACGAGCCTTTCGCCCCGCGCCATCTCGAAGCGCGGCACTGCGCGCAGAAGGGCCTTGAGATAGGGGTGCTCGGCTTTGCGGAAGACATCCTCCAGGGTGCCGCTTTCCATCACCTGGCCGTGATACATCACGATCACTTCCTCGGCGATATTGGCGACCACGCCGAGATCATGGGTGATCATCAGAACGGCCATGCCGAGTTCGTTCTGCAGATCGCGCACCTGTTTCAGGATCTGGGCCTGGATGGTGACGTCGAGCGCAGTGGTCGGCTCGTCGGCGATCAGCAGGGCGGGCCGGCAGATCAGGGCCATCGAGATCATCGCGCGCTGGCGCAAGCCGCCGGACAATTCGAAGGGGTAGCTGCGGAAGGCCCGTTCCGGATCGGGAAAGCCGACCAGACGCAGGGTCTCAAGGGTCAGTTCCCGGCCTTCGGCCTTGCCGACCGAGCGGTGGAGATGGAGTGCCTCGCCGACCTGGTTGCCCACCGTATGGAGCGGCGAGAGCGAGGTCATGGGCTCCTGGAAGATGATCGAGATGCGGCCGCCGCGAATCTGGCGCATGCCCCGACTGTCGCGCTCGAGAGCCGCGATATCGACGACCTCGCCGCCGCGCTCGGGGTCGGCGAACAGGATCTCGCCGCCGGCGATCTCGGCGACTTCGGGCAGGATGCCCATGATCGACTGGGCGCAGACCGACTTGCCGGATCCCGATTCGCCAACCAGCGCCACCGTGCCGCCGGGGCGAATGCGAAAGGATACGCCGCGAACCGCGTCCACCGTGCCGCCGTGTACCCGGAATCGAACATGAAGGTCGTTGACGCGCAGCAAATCCTTCATGCACGCGTCTCCCGGCGGCGCAACTCGCCGGCGAGGCCTAATGCCTCCAGATTGACAACCGTGGCGGGCGCCAGCTAAAGCCCCAACGAGGCCGCCGCGCGGGTGGCGC
>JAQCGR010000282.1 GCA_027619995.1 Pseudomonadota bacterium
CTGCGCCCACGCCGGCGCCGCAGCCGGCACCCGCGCCGCCGCCGCCCGAGCCGAAGCCGGAACCCAAGCCGGAACCGGAACCTGTGCCCACGCCGGCGCCCCAGCCCGAGGCGGAACAGCCGAAGCCGCGCCTGGAGCCCGAGATCGCGGTCCGCAAGCCACCGCCGCCGAAGCCCGACTTCATGAATCTATTGAAGGATATGAAGGCGGAATTGGAGGAAACGGCGCCGCCGACGGAAAAGGGACCGGAAGAAAAGGCCCCGAAGACCGAGCAGCTCTCGCTGGACGATCGGCGCGAGGTCAACGCCCTGGTCGGCGAGATCCAGCGCCAGATCGCGCCCTGCTGGAATCTGCAGGGTGGGGGCAAGGACGCGGAGCAGACGGTGGTCGAGATCCGGCTTTACGTGAATCCCGATGGATCGGTGCGAAGCCTCGACATTATCGACGCGGGCCGGATGAACAGCGATCCGTTTTTCCGCGCGGTCGCGGAGACGGCGCGCCGCGCCGTGCTCGATGAGAGATGCACGCCTTTAAGACTGCCACAGGAAAGCTACAATCTGTGGCAACAAATAGTCTTGGCCTTCGATCCGAAACGGATGTTTGGCCTGTAAAGTGATGTCTGGGTTCGGTGCAACAGGCGCCGGACGCGGCGGATGCGCGAAAGAGGGAGAAGTACCGGTGGTGAGTCGTGGAATGACGATCCGGAGCGCGACGGTGGCGATCCTGGCAGGGCTGGCCCTGGTTCTCTTGGCGAGTGCATTGCCCGCGCGGGCCGAACTGCGTGTGCCCATCACCGAAGGCCAGCTCGAGCCCTTGCCCATCGCGATCATGAATTTCGAGGCCTCGGGGACGCCGGAACTGACCGAGCTCGGCAACAAGATCGCCGAAATCGTGCGTCAGGATCTTGAGCGGTCGGGCTTGTTCAAGCCTATCGATCCGCGTGCCTTCATCGAAACTTCGGTCGCCTTCGACAACAATCCGCGCTTCGGCGATTGGCGCCTGGTCAATGCCCAGGCCCTCGTCGTCGGGCGGGTCGATGCCCAGCCGAACGGCGAGATCAGCGTGCAGTTCCGCCTCTGGGACGTCTTCGCCGAGGAGCATATGACGGCGAAGAAGTTCAACGGCGTGCCCGATGCCTGGCGGCGCATGGCCCATAAGGTCGCGGACACGGTCTATCACCGCATCACCGGCGAGGAAGGCTATTTCGATACGCGGGTCGTCTATATCGCCGAAAGCGGGCCGGCCGACCGGCGCGAAAAGCGTCTGGCGATCATGGACCAGGATAGCGCCAATCATCGTTTCCTGACCGACGGCGCGGATTTGGTGCTGACCCCGCGCTTCTCGCCCACCGCGCAGGAGATCACCTATCTCTCCTACCTCGATCGCAAGCGGCCGCGCGTCTATCTCTACAATATCGATACCGGCCAGCAGGAGGTTCTGGGCGAATTCGACGGCATGACCTTCGCGCCGCGTTTCGCGCCCAGCGGCAATCGGGTGGTGATGAGCCTGGCCTCGAGCGGCAATACTGAGATCTACACGATGGACCTGCGCACCCGCCGGGTGGCGCGGCTGACCAATCACCCCGCGATCGACACCCATCCGTCCTATTCCCCGGACGGCTCGCAGATCGTCTTTGAGTCCGACCGCGGCGGGGCCCAGCAGCTTTATGTCATGAACGGCGACGGCTCGGACGTGCGCCGGATCAGCTTCGGCGAGGGGCGCTACGCCACGCCGGTCTGGTCGCCGCGCGGCGACCTGATCGCTTTCACCAAGCTGCACAAGGGCCGCTTCTTCATCGGCGCGATGAAGCCGGACGGTTCGGGAGAACGGCTGCTGACCAGCGATTTCCTGGTCGAAGGCCCGACCTGGGCGCCCAACGGACGGGTGCTGATGTTCTATCGCCAGACGCCCTCAGATAAGCAGGGCAGCGGCGGCCATACGAACCTCTTTTCCATCGATCTGACGGGCTATAACGAGCGCCAGATCCCCACGCCGGTGGATGGGTCGGACCCGGCCTGGTCGCCCCTGCTTCTGCAATAGAACTGCATTTTAATGCTATGGATTTGCTTCGAGAGGTTAAGGTACTGAGAATGGTTGATTTATGTTGGCCGCGGTTTTATAGTGCGCCGCGCCCGAAATCGGGAATACGCGATCAGGTTTCTTGGCTGTTTTGCCAAGTCCGTTCCGGTATTTCAGCAACAACCCAGCGTTCGGGCGCAGGCCCGAGCGTCCGTTCCCTGTGAGGATTCAAGAAATGCGTGCGATGAAGTTGTTTGGTGCCCTGGCGGCTCTGCTGCTCGTCGTCGCGTGCGAAAGCACGCCGGAGGATATGGGCGGCGCCAGCGGCGCCGGCGGCGCCCTCCAGCCGACCACCGAAATTATCGTCGATGAGACGGTTACTTATGCGCCCGGCTCCCAGGAGGAGTTGACGGCGCTCTACGGCGACCGAGTGTTCTTCGGGACCGATCAGTCCGATCTCCAGGCTGACGCCCGGGCCACGCTCGAGGGCTGGTCCCAGTGGCTGCGCCAATACCCCTCGGCGACACTGACCGTCGAAGGTCATTGCGACGAGCGCGGCACTCGTGAATACAACCTTGCCCTTGGTGAGCGGCGCGCGTCCGCGGCCAAGAACTATCTTGTTGCCCTGGGCATCAATCCGAACCGTATAGCGACCATCAGCTACGGCAAGGAACGTCCGGCGGTGCTCGGCTCGAACGAGTTCGCCTGGGCCCAGAACCGGCGCGGCGTCGCGGCAGTCAACTAGCCGCATAAACCGGCCGGGCTTCTCGGTTGGGATGCGGTGGCTCTGTGTCGCCGCATCCAGCATATCGGCCGTCACGCGGGAGACCGCCTGACGGCCGCCGTGCTTTTGCCTAAAATGCCTGTCAGAGATACTACGGAGGGGGCTTCGAGCGGGATCGCGCGGAGCCCGAAGACGCAGCCGTAGGGTTTGCGAAGCTCAGGGGCCGAAGAACGGGCCGAAAGAACGGATGGTCGCCATGACGCGCACGGCAGTATTGCTGGCTTTCCTCGGGATCCTTGGGCTGACCGCCGCCCTATTGCCTGGCCCGGCCCTGGCTCAGGGCGACGCGCGCGAATTGACCAATAGGCTCGACCGGCTCGAGCGGGAACTCGTCGTGGTGCAGCGCCGGCTCTACAACTCAGGCGGCGCCGAGGACGCGGCACCGACCCCGAACGGGGCGCAGCCGTCCGGCGCGCCGCTTGCGCCCGCAGGCGCGGCCCAGATGGATATCCGCCTCGGCGATCTCGAAACCGCGCTGCGCAATCTGACCGGACGGGTCGAACAGATCGATCACGCCTTGCGCCAACTCGACCAGAAGGTCGAGCGCATGGGCAGCCAGGGAGCGGCTCCCGTCGCGACCGGGGCCTCATCCTTGGACGGCGAATTGCCCCCATCCGGCCCGGCGCCGGCCGGGGGATTGGCGCGACCGGCCCCGCCGGGCGTACAGGCTGGCGCGGAAACGGCCCAGCCGACGACCACGGTGATCGGCGGCACGTCGCCCGCCGCCGGAAAAATTCTTCCCGAAGGCTCTGTGGAAGACCAGTTCCGCGCCGCTTTCGGCTATCTTCGGGCCGGCGATCACGCCAATGGCGAATTGGCGATGCGCGAATTTATCGAGCTTCACAGTGCCGATCCGGCGGCCAGCAACGCCTATTACTGGCTGGGTAAGATCTATTTTGCCCGGGGCGACTTCCAGCAGGCCGCGATCGCCTATGCCGAGGGCTACCAGAAATTCCCGGAAGGCCCCAAGGCCGATCTGACCCTGCTCAATCTCGCGCAGTCCCTGGGCAAACTGGGCAAGACGGCCGAGGCCTGCGCCTCGCTCGGTCAGCTCGAAGCGCAGTTTCCCAATGCCGGCGCGACCATCCTCGGCGAAGCGACCGCGACGCGTCAGGGTCTGGGCTGCAGCTAAATCGCCAGCCCCGCGCCATGGCATCCGACGGCGGCCCGCTGACGGTGGCGGAATTCGCCCGCCTTCTCGAAAATTTCGGCCCATACGAGCCGGGGGTTCGCCTCGCCGTCGGCGTCTCGGGCGGTCCCGACAGCATGGCCCTGGCACTGTTGGCCGATGCCTGGGCGCGCGCATGCGGCGGCCGCGTCCTGGCCCTGATCGTGGATCATGGCTTGCGTCCGGCTTCGACGGAGGAGGCCGCGCGCGTTGCCGGCTGGCTGGTGGCGCGGGGCTTCGAAACCCGCGTGCTGCCCTGGCTTGGCGAAAAGCCGGAACGGGGCGTGCAGGCGGCGGCCCGGGCGGCGCGCCATGCCCTGCTGGAAGCGGCCTGCCGCGAGGCCGGCATCCTGCATCTCCTGCTGGCCCATCAACGCGAAGACCAGGCGGAGACAATCCTGCTGCGCCGTGCGGCGCAAAGCGGCGCCGATGGCCTGGCCGCCATGGCGGCGGTCGTCGAGCGGCGCCATTGCCGTCTGCTGCGCCCCTTGCTCACGGTGCCCCGCGCCCGCCTGATCGCGACCCTGGAGGCCGCGGGCCAGGATTGGATCGAGGACCCCAGCAATGCGGATACGGGCTTCACCCGGATCCGCCTGCGCAACGAACTGGCTCAGGCCGGCGCTGGCGCGCTGGCGCCGCTGGTCGATGCGGCGGCGGCGGCCGGCGAAGCGCGGGCATCGGGGGAGGCGCGGACGGCGGGCCT
>JAQCGR010000013.1 GCA_027619995.1 Pseudomonadota bacterium
CCGCCGGCGCCGAGCACGACGATGGGCCCGGCATCCGCGCGCCAGCCCGGCGCCCCCGCGCGTAGATTCTCAATGAAACCAAAGCCATCGGTGTTGGAGCCGATCAGGGCCCCGTCCTCGGCCACGACGACGGTGTTGATTGCCCCTATGCGCTGGCCCATCGCATCGACCGAATCGACATGAGCGAGCCCAGCCTCCTTATGGGGCAGGGTCAGGTTGGCGCCCCGCAGGCCGAGGGCCGGAAGGGCGCGCAGGGCTGTGCCCAGGGATTCCGGCTTCACCGCCAGAGGCACATAGGCCGCATCCAATCCATGCTCCGCGATCCAGCGGCCGTGCAGGGAGGGCGAGCGCGAATGCCCGACCGGCCAGCCCATCACCCCCGCAACCTTCGCCTTGCCGCTCAGACTCATTTCGCCGCCACTCCTTGCGCGCGCAGGGCCTCCAGCAGAGGCAGAAGGGGCAGGCCCAGCACGGTGAAGTAATCGCCTTCGATCCGCTCGAACAATTGCGCACCGATCCCTTCCAGACGATAGGCCCCGACCGACCCGCAAACCGAATCGCCGACGGCCTCGAGATAGGCGTCGAGGAAATCAGTGCTGAAATCGCGCATGGTCACGCGCACGGATTGGGCCACGTGCCAGAGCCGCGCGCCGTCGCGCGTCAGAACCGCCGCGCTGATCAGGCGATGGCTGCGGCCGCGCAGGGCCAGCAGCTGATCGCGCGCCGCGGCCCGGTCCGCCGGCTTGTCGAACATCCGGCCGTCGAGATCAAGAACCTGATCGCCGCCGATCACCAGCACGCCGGGATGGCGGGTCGAGACGGCGGCGGCCTTGAGCTCGGCCAGGGCCGAGGCGAGGGTTTCGGCATCGGCGCCTTCGGCGCGCAGGCTCTCCTTGGCGGCGTCCTCGTCGATCGGCGCCGGAATCGCGTCCAGGACCAGGCCCGCGCCGCGCAGCAGGGCCAGGCGTGCCGCGCTGGCGGAGGCGAGAATCAACCGCAGTCCGCCCGGCGCAACCAAGGTCGACTCCATGTCAGCCTTCCTTGCGCTGACGCCGCGCGTGGTACTGGATCACGGTCGCCGCGGTCTCTTCGATCGAGCGCCGCGTGACGTCGATGACCGGCCATTGGCGGCTGTTGAAGTAGCGCTTCGCGTTTTCGACCTCGTCGCGCACCGCGTCGGGATCGACATAGTCGGTCTCGCGGCCCTGGTCGAGGAGCTTCAGGCGGTTCCGCCGGACTTGTATCAGCCGGCCGGGATCGTTGGTCAGGCCGACGATCAGCGGCCTTGTCGTTTCGAGCAGTTCGGCGGGCAGCGGGATCTCCGGCACGAATGGCACATTGGCGGCCTTGAGGCCCCGATTCGCCAGGTAGATGCAGGTCGGCGTCTTGGAGGTGCGCGAGACCCCGACCAGAATCACATCGGCCTTGTTCAGGTCGTGGGCCGATTGACCGTCATCATGGGCCAGAGCGAACTGCATGGCCTCGATCCGATGAAAATACTCGGCATCCAGGGCATGTTGACGGCCGGGTTCGCCACGGCTCTCCATGCCGAGGAAAGCCCCCAGCGCGCGGATGACCGGATCGAGCACGGGAATGCAGGGGATGTTGAGGGCGCTGCAGCCTTCTTCCAGAGCGGCCCGCAGATTATCATCGACGATGGTGAACAGCACGACACCCGGCTCGGCCTTGACCGCGGCGAGAACCCGCGCGATCTGGCGATCGTTGCGGACCATCGGCCAAAGATGCTCGATGCTGCGCACGCCCTCGAATTGGGCCATGCAGGCGCGGGCCAGGCTGCCGAGGGTTTCGCCCGTGGCGTCCGAGACCAAATGCAGGTGAAAGCTGCGCGGTTCCATCGGTGCGTCGAATCGTTGGGAGCGGGGGTAAGTCGGCAGTTATCAACAGGCTGGGACGGGACGGCGAAACGACCCGCATTCCGCCCCCAGAGGGCGGGACTCGGGATAAACCATACCACATCGGTGAATCATGCTAACAAGCCTGCATCTACAAGAAGCCATCCCCGTGATCCACATCGTCTTGGCGGACGTATTTGCCCTGCATGTCAGATAGATGCCGTTGACACAGGATAGTTTGCGCACAGGGTTGACCAGGAGTCGCTTTCGCCGCGCCAAATCCGGGATGAAACCGCGAAACCTGGGGATTACCGATATCCACAGCACAACCACCACCACTACCTTATATATAAATATCTTTAAGGGTAGTTGGGCGGTGTGCGTGAAACGACAGGGCAATAACAATCTCTAGCTCCCAAGACATTGCCGAGACGCCGTTGCTGGTCAGGACCCTCAAGGGCGAGGCGACGGCACAGGTGCCGATCTGGCTGATGCGGCAAGCTGGCCGCTATCTGCCGGAATACCGAGCGCTGCGCGAGAAGACCGGGAGCTTTCTCGATCTCTGCTACAGCCCGGAACAGGCTGCCGAAGCGACTTTGCAGCCAATAAGGCGGTTCGATCTGGATGCGGCCATCCTGTTCTCGGATATTTTGGTCGTGCCCGATGCCATGGGGCAACCGGTTCGCTTTGCGCCCGGGGAAGGCCCTGTCCTCGAAGCGCTGGCCGACCGTGTATCGATCGATGCGCTGATCACCGACAGGGTCGAAAGCCATCTGGCGCCGGTCTACGAGGCCGCGCGGCTGGTTCGGGCGGCGCTGCCCGAGGCTATCGCCTTGATCGGTTTCGCCGGTGCGCCCTGGACCGTTGCGACCTACATGATCGAGGGCGGGTCGAGTCGGGATTTTGCCCGGACGAAGGGCTGGGCGGCCCGCGATCCGGAAGGTTTCGATGCCTTGCTGGCCAAGATCGAGGCCGCGACCCTGCGCCATCTGCTGGCCCAGGTTCGGGCCGGCGCGCAAGTGCTGCAGCTGTTCGACAGCTGGGCCGGGGTGTTGGACGAAGCCTTTTTCGAACGGCTGGTGATCGGGCCGACCAAGCGTCTCGTCGCCGGGGTGAAGGCTGAGGCGCCGGATGTGCCGATCGTCGGGTTCCCAAAGGGTTGCGGGATTCTCTATGCCCGTTATGCCGCGGAGACGGGGGTCGATGCCGTGTCGCTGGATCCCGCCGTGCCGCTCGACTGGGCGGCATCTGCCTTGCAGCCGCATGTGGCCGTGCAGGGCAATCTGGATCCGATCCTGCTGCTGATCGGGGGCGAGGCCATGGCGCGGCGCAGCGGGCAGATCCTGGCCGCGCTGGCCGGCGGGCCCTTCGTTTTCAATCTGGGTCATGGGGTGGTGCCGCCGACGCCGCCGGAGCATGTCGCTGAACTGATCTCCCTGGTCCGGAAGGCGACCGGCACATGAGTCGGATTGCTCTCGTGCTGCTGAATCTGGGCGGTCCCGATTCGCTCGATGCCGTTCGGCCGTTCCTGCAGAATATGTTCAGCGACAAGGCGATCCTGGGCGTGCCGCAACCGATGCGCTTCCTGCTCGCCCGGTTCATTGCCCGCAAGCGCGCTCCGGTGGCGCGGGCGATCTATGAGGAACTCGGCGGAGGTTCGCCGCTTTTGCCCAACACCGAGGCTCAGGCCCGCGCGCTCGAAACGAGCCTGGCCGATCTGGGCGAGGTCCGGGCCTTCGTCTGCATGCGCTATTGGAAGCCGCGCAGCGGTGATGTCGCGGCCGCCGTGAAGGCCTTCGATCCCGACCGGATCGTTCTTCTGCCGCTCTACCCGCAATATTCGACGACGACGAGTGCCTCTTCCCTGGCGGATTGGGCGGAGGCCGCGGCGGCTGTGGGATTGGATGCGCCGAGCCGCGCGATCTGCTGCTATCCCCGGGCGGAAGGCTGGATCGAGGCGCTGGCCGAATTGCTGCGATCGGGCCATCGGGAGGCCTCGGAATCGGGTGTCCCGCGCGTGTTGTTTTCCGCCCATGGCCTGCCCAAGCGGATCATAGCGGATGGCGATCCCTACCAATGGCAGGTCGAGCAAACAGCGGCGGCGGCGGCCGATCGGAGCGGGCTGTCCGGGCTCGATTGGGTCGTCTGCTATCAGAGCCGGGTGGGACCGCTGGAATGGATCGGCCCGTCCACCGAAGATGAACTGGCCCGGGCTGGGCGCGATGGGGTTCCGGTGGTGGTAGTGCCGATCGCTTTCGTCTCGGAACATTCCGAAACCCTGGTCGAACTCGATATCGAGTATCGAGAGCTTGCGGATAGCCTGGGCATACCGGCCTATCTGCGGGTTCCGGCGGTGGCCGAGCATCCCGCCTTTATCGGTGCCCTGGCGGATCTGGTGCGCGGCCGTCTGGCCGATGGCCCGGCTCTCGATTCCGGACCCGGCGGGCGAATCTGCCCGGTGGCATGCGGGCGGTGTCCGCTGCCAGAGCAGGGGCCACGGGCGTGATGGACTGGCTGGCGGCGGCCTATCCCTGGATCAAATCCCTCCATGTGATCAGCGTGATTTCCTGGATGGCCGGGATGCTCTATCTGCCCAGGCTGTTCGTCTATCATGCGGTCGCGGCGCCGGGATCGGAGCAGGCGGAAACCTTTCAGGTGATGGAACGCCGCCTGCTGCGCGCCATCATGAATCCGGCAATGATTGGGACCTGGCTGTTCGGGGGGTTGCTGCTGGCCACGCCCGGGATCGTCGATTGGGCGGCCGGCTGGATCTACGTCAAGCTCGGCGCGGTCGCCTGCATGACCATCGCGCATCACGTCTTCGCGCTGTGGCGCAAGGAATTCGAACGCGGCGGGGCGCTACGCCCGCAGCGGGTCTATCGGATCGCCAATGAAATCCCCGCCGTGCTGATGATTGTTATCGTGGTGATGGTGATCGCGCGACCGTTCTAGGCCCGTTATAGGAATGATCCAGTCTTGGGGAGGGTGGATCGTGGCGGATTCTTCGTTTGACTTGCCGGCGCTCCTCGGCGTATCCCTATTGCATTCGTTGTGCGTGTCCATTTTTTCGCGCTCTTCTCTCTAGCGATGCGAATGCCATAGACGGCCAAGGCAACCGAGCCGGCCGGCGTTCGGACAAGCCTATCTCTTTCCCGCCCTCCTCGGTCCCACCTCGCCTTCGGGTCCAAAATGCATCTGCAAGAACTCAAAGATAAGTCCCCGGCGGACCTTCTGGCCTTCGCCGAGGAACTGAACGTCGAGAATGCGAGCAACCTGCGCAAGCAGGACATGATGTTCGCCATTCTCAAGCAATTGGCCGAAGACGACGTGCCGATCTCCGGCAGCGGCGTGCTCGAGACCTTGCAGGACGGATTCGGTTTTCTCCGTTCGCCGGAATCGAACTATCTGCCCGGACCGGACGATATCTACGTCTCGCCCAGTCAGGTGCGCCGCTTCGGTCTGCGCACCGGCGACACGGTCGAGGGCCAGATCCGTTCGCCCAAGGACGGCGAGCGGTATTTCGCCCTGCTCAAGGTCGACACCATCAATTTTTCCGAGCCCGACGAGGTTCGGCACCGGATCAATTTCGACAACCTGACGCCCCTCTATCCGGACGAGCGTCTGCGTCTGGAGGTCGACGATCCGACGAACAAGGATCTGACGACCCGGGTCATCGATCTGGTCGCGCCGATTGGCAAGGGCCAGCGCGCCCTGATCGTCGCCCCGCCGCGCACCGGGAAGACCGTGATGCTGCAGAACATGGCGGCCTCGATCGCGATCAACCATCCCGAGGTCTATCTCATCGTCCTGCTCATCGACGAGCGGCCGGAAGAGGTGACCGACATGCAGCGCTCGGTGAAGGGCGAGGTCATCAGCTCGACCTTCGACGAACCGGCGACCCGGCATGTGCAGGTCACCGAGATGGTCATCGAGAAGGCCAAGCGGCTGGTCGAGCACAAGCGCGACGTGGTCATCCTGCTCGATTCGATCACGCGCCTGGCGCGCGCCTACAACACCGTCGTGCCATCCTCGGGCAAGGTCCTGACCGGCGGCGTCGACGCCAACGCGCTGCAGCGGCCCAAGCGCTTCTTCGGCGCGGCGCGGAATATCGAAGAGGGCGGTTCGCTGAGCATCATCGCGACCGCGCTGATCGACACCGGTTCGCGCATGGACGAGGTCATCTTTGAAGAGTTCAAGGGCACCGGCAATTCCGAGATCATTCTCGACCGCAAGATCTCCGATCGGCGGACCTGGCCGGCCATCGATGTCGGCAAGTCCGGCACGCGCAAGGAGGAGCTGATCGTCGAGAAGGGCGATCTGTCCAAGATGTGGGTGCTGCGCCGTATCCTGATGCCCATGGGTCTGACCGATGCCATGGAATTCCTGGTCGACAAGCTGAAGCATTCGAAGAACAACGCGGAATTCTTCGACGCGATGAACACCTGATCCGACTTTCTACCCGGACAAGGAAACGGCCGCTCCCGAATGGGGCGGCCGTTTCGATTCGGGCAAGTGTGAGGATCGAGGCCAGGCCTCAGGGCAGCAGGACGGTCGATCCCGTGGTCTTGCGCGCTTCCAGGTCCCGATGGGCCTGCTCGGCCTCGGCCAGGGGATAAGTCTGGTTGATCTCCAAGGTCACCGCGCCGCTTTTCACGACGTCGAACAGGGCGTTCGCCGATTCGAGCAGGTCGTCATGGGTGGCGGTATAGGTCATCAGGGTCGGCCGGGTGATGTAGAGCGAGCCCTTCTGGCTGAGCGCGCCCAGATTGAAGGGCGGTACGGCGCCCGAGGCATTGCCGAAGCTGACCATCATGCCGCGCGGCCGCAGGCAGTCGAGAGAGCCCGCGAAGGTCGATTTGCCGACCCCGTCATAGACCACGGGCACGCCCTTGCCGCCCGTCAGCTCGCGCACCCGGGCGGGGAAATCCTCGTCGTTATAGAGGATCGTGTGATCGCAACCATGGGCGCGGGCCATCTCCGCCTTTTCCTTCGAGCCTGCGGTGCCGATGACGGTGGCGCCGAGATGCTTGGCCCATTGGCAGAAGATCAGGCCGACGCCGCCGGCCGCGGCATGGAACAGCACGGTCTCGCCCGCCTGGACCGGATAGGTCCTACGGATCAGATATTCGACCGTCATGCCCTTGAGCATCATGGCCGCGGCCTGACGGTCCTCGATCCCGTCGGGAATCGGGACGACCCGATCGGCCGGCATCAGCCGCGCCTCCGCATAAGACCCGAGGCCGGAAGCATAGGCGACCCGGTCGCCGGGCTTAAGGGAGGCGACGCCGGGGCCGACCGCCTCGACAACGCCGGCGCCTTCCATGCCGATGCCGCTCGGCAATTCGAGCGGATAGAGGCCACTGCGGTGATAGGTGTCGATGAAGTTCACCCCGACGGCGGTGTGGCGCACGAGGATCTGGCCCTCGCCGGGCGTGCCGGGATCGACATCTTCCCAGCGCAGGACTTCTGGACCGCCGGTCTCGTGAATGCGAAAGGCCTTGGTCATGTCAGGGCTCCTTATCTCAGATGCGTCTTGAAGAATTCGGCGGACCGCTTGTTGGCAAGGTCGGCCGCGTCCTTGTTGTAGGTCCGCCCGTCGGTCCGCGCGAAGGCATGATCGACATTCGGATAGACATAGATTGTGACCTTGGGGTGATCAGCCAGCCCCTTCTGGATCTTCTCCTGGGCCGCGGGCGGCACGTATTCGTCCAGCGCGGCGATATGGAGCATGGTCGGCGCGGTAATCTTCGCTGCCTCGTCCAGGTTGTTCTCGATGCCGACGCCGTAGTAGCTGACATTGCAATCGGCGTCCGAACGCGCGGCCATCAGATAGACCATGCGCCCGCCCAGGCAGTAGCCGGTGGTCCCGACCTTGCCGGTGCAGCCGTCGAGTCTCCGGAGATGGGAGAGGGCGGCCTTGAGATCCTCGATGCCCTGGTCCTGGTCGTATTTGCCGAACAGTTCGAAAGCCTGGGCCCATTCCTCATCGGTCTGATCGGTAATCTGGATGCCGGGCTTGATGCGCCAGAAGATATCGGGGCAGAGAGCGACGAAGCCCTGGGCGGCGAAGGCGTCGGTGATCGAGCGCATGACCTCGTTGACGCCGAAGATCTCCTGGATCACCAGGATGCCGGGACCGCGCCCCGATGGCGGCATGGCGAGATAGCCGGAAAATTCGCCGCCGTCCGGGGCGGGAATGGAGATGTTTGGCATGGCGGTTTCTCCCATCGTGAAAATGCGGGCGGACAGAGTGTCGTCCACGTATGCGTGATATGGGGCCGAGAATAAGCCCGGCCTCTAGGCCTGTCACCGCGGAGCACGGCGCGGGGCGCAGGGGTGATGCGCCTAGAGCGCCAGCACCGCGCCTTCGAGGCCAAGCAGTTTGAATTTCGTCTCGACGCCCTGCCCGCCGCTGAACCCGCCGGTCCGTCCCCCCGCGGCCAGGATGCGGTGGCAGGGAATGATGACGGGAATGGGGTTCGCGCCGCAGGCAGTGCCGACGGCGCGGGCGATCGCGCCGACCTCGGCCGCCAGTTCGCCATAGGTCCGGGTTTCGCCGTAGGGGATGCGGCAGAGCGCGCGCCAGACCGCGAGATGGAACTCCGTGCCTTCGGGCGCGAGGGGCAGATCGAATTCGTGCAAATCGCCGGCGAAGTAGGAAGCGATCTGTTCGGCGGCGCGGCGGAGGAGCGGGGTGTCGTCGGCCGCGTTTCGGTCGGCCCAGACGACGCCCCGGATGGCACCGGCGCGTTCCGTGACCGTCAGGGGCCCGGTTGGGGTGGCAAGGGTGCGCTGGGCCGCGCCGGTCATGCGTCCAGGGCCTTTGCGAGAGCCTCCGGATCGGTGATGGGCAGGGAACAGGTGGTGCCGCGGCAGACATAGGCCGTGGGTCGATCCGGAATGGGGCGGTCCCGCGCCGGATGGCCTTCGGGCAGGGTCTCCGGGCTGGAGACAATCTGCAGGATCGGATCGGGCAGCGGCGCGGTCTGGGCGGTGCGGATCAGGGCCAGGGCGTCCGGTTCTTTTAGGTCGTCCGCGGCGAGGACGATCTGCACACCATCGGCCTGCATCGCCGCGGCGTTGAGATAGGTGGCGAGAGGAAATATGTTCCTGTTTGGTTCTCCGGACAGGGCATGGATCGTCCGGTCGGCCCGGTCGGCGTATCGGCTGTCGCCGGTGGCGTGGTGGAGCCGGGTCAAAGCTTCTATCACAAGGCCGGTGCCGGAAGGCGTGGCATTGTCGGCTGCGGTTTTGCGCCGGGTGAGGAGGTCGGCCGTATCATCGGCGGTCTGGAAATAACCGCCGGCATCCTCGTCCCAATAGTGCCGGTCGAGGATTCGGGCCCAGGCGACGGCCTGCTCGACGAGAGCGGGTTCGGCCTCGGCCTCGTGGAGGAGAAGGGCCGCGCGGATCATGGCCGCATAGTCGTCGAGCTGGGCGGGATGGGCGGCAATGCCGGCGCGCCAGCTGTGGTGGAGACGGCCGTCCCGGGTCATGGCCGAAGCGACGAAGCGAAAGGCATCGCGCGCCTCGGCGATCCAGTCCGGGCGCTCGAAGACGGCGCCGGCGCGGGCCATGGCGGCGATCATCAAGCCGTTCCAATCGGCCAGGACCTTGTCGTCGAGGCCGGGGCGGACCCGGTCGCTGCGGGCCGCGAAGAGAATGGCGCGGGAGGCGGCCAGGCGCGTTTCTTCCTCGGGGGAGCCGAGGTCGGGGCGGTCGGTCCGGTTGAGAATCGTCTTGCCTTCCCAATTGCCCTCGGGCCGGACGTCATAGGCGTCGCGGAAGGCTTCTGCGTCGGCGCCAAGGAGGGCCTCTATCTCTGCGGCCGACCAGACATAGAAACGGCCCTCCTCGCCCTCGCTGTCGGCGTCGAGGGAACTTGAGAAACCGCCGCCGGGCGCGACCATCTCGCGGAGCACCCAGGTTATGGTCTCCTCGATACGCTGGGCGAAGAGGGGGCTGTGCGTGGCCTGCCAGCCGAGGGTGAGGATATCGAGCAGTTGGGCGTTGTCGTAGAGCATCTTCTCGAAATGGGGGACCAGCCAGGCCTCGTCCACGGTGTAGCGGGAGAAGCCGCCGCCGAGATGGTCGTAGATCCCGCCCTGGCACATGCGCGTCAGGGTGAGGAGCGTGGCATGGCGGTAGCGCTCGTCCCCGGTGCGGCGAAAGGCACGCCAGAACAGGCCGAGGATCGGGCTTTGGGGGAATTTGGGGGCGCCGCCGATGCCGCCGTTCACGGGGTCGGCCTCGTTGAGCAGACGGCCGGCGATTTCGTCGGCAATGCCCGGGGGCAGGCCGGTGGCCTCGGCCGGGCGGGCCTGCTCGGTCAGGGCTTTGACCATGGCCTCGGCATTGTGGCTGACCGCATCGGCCTGGCTGCGATAAGCCTCGGCGACCCGGTTCAGAATGTCGCCGAACCCGGGCCGACCATAGCGTGGGGTGGGCGGGAAATAGGTGCCGCCCCAGAACGGCTCGCGCCGATCGTTCAGGAACATGGTCAAGGGCCAACCGCCGTGCTCGCCCAACAGAGCGAGGGCGTTCTGGTATATGGCATCCACGTCCGGGCGCTCTTCGCGATCGACCTTGATGTTGACGAACTGGTCGTTCATCAAATCGGCGATGGCTTGGCTTTCAAAGCTTTCGTGGGCCATGACATGGCACCAATGGCAGGCGGCATAGCCCACCGAGAGCAGGATCGGCTTGCCGGAGCGTCGGGATTCTTCGAACGCGGCCTCGCCCCAGGGCTGCCAATGGACCGGGTTGTCCTTATGCTGAAGCAGGTAGGGGCTTGTTTCGGCGTGCAGTCGGTTCTGGGTCATACTCTCGCTGGCGATGATTGCGTGGGGACCGTGCTTGGCCTAGCTTGACGGGGCGCGAAGGCGGATTCAAGGCGCCGGGGCGCGCGACACCGAAGCGTTTCCTGGCTGCCGTTTTCGTCTAGGACATGGGTTGCATGGCGTCGGAGGAAAAGGCGTGAAAATCACCATCGAGGTCGATTGTTCGCCGGAGGAGGCGCGGCGTTTCCTGGGGCTGCCGGATGTGACGGCGGCGCAGGCGGAAATCGTCGAGACGTTGCGCCGGGAAACGGTGAAGCGCATGACCGATCTCGACCCGGAAAGCCTTGTCCAGGCCTGGATGCCGGGGGGAGGCGAGGCCTGGGGCAAATTGCAGAAGACCTTCTGGGGCCAGATGGCCGCGGCGGCCGGCGGCAAGGCAAAGACCGACGAGGGCAAGGAATGAGCGAGACCAAGGGTCCGGCACCTTATTACCAGTGCCATGTCTTCTGCTGCACCAACGAGCGGCCCGAGGATCATCCCCGCGGATGTTGCGCCAAGGGCGAGAGCGTCAAGCTGCGGACATACTTGAAGAACAAGGCGCAACAGGCCGGTGTGACGGATATCCGGGTCAATGCCAGCGGCTGCCTGGATCGATGCGAACTCGGCCCTGTCATGGTGATCTATCCTGAGGGTGTCTGGTATCGCTACGACAGCCGGGCCGATCTCGACGAAATTCTCGACACCCATATTTTGAAGGGGGGCCGCGTCGATCGGCTCATGCTCAGGCCGGTGGATGGCCCGGACTCGGCCTGATTCAGTCGCCATGGACACGGTTGGCATGGACGGCGCGACGATCTTTGCCCGGGCTTCGGGTCCAGGCACCGGCGCAGTTGCCATCGTGCGGGTCTCGGGGCTGGAGGCCGGGGCGGCCCTGACCTCTCTTTGCGCTTTTTCCTCCCTGCCATCGGCGCGGCGCCTGAATTTGGCACTGCTTCGGGACAGCGCAACGGGTGAGCGTCTGGACCAGGCCCTTGTTGCGTGGTTTCCCGCCCCGCACAGCTATACCGGCGAGGACATGGCGGAGTTTCAGGTTCATGGCGGTCGGGCTGTGGTGGATGGGGTGCTTTCGGCTTTGGCCGCGTTGCCCGACTGCCGGCCCGCCGAGGCGGGTGAGTTCACGCGCCGGGCCTTTCTGAATGGCCGGTTGGATCTGACGGCGGTCGAGGGGATCGCTGATTTGATCGATGCTCAGACGGCGGCCCAGCGTCGACAGGCCCTGAGTCAGGCCTCTGGCGGGCTTGCGTCCATTTACGAGCGGTGGCGCGGTGCGCTCCTCGATTCCGCGGCCCAATTTGAGGCGGCAATCGATTTTTCCGACGAGGCGGATGTTCCGGCCGCGGCCCTTGAGGAAGGGTCTCGGCGGATTGCGGTCCTTGCCCGTGAGATTCGACAGCATCTCGAGGGCGCCCGGCGCGGTGAGCGGCTGCGCGACGGTCTCATGGTGACGATCCTCGGGGCGCCCAATGTCGGGAAATCGAGCCTGCTGAACTGGTTTGCGGGGCGCGACGCCGCAATCGTGGCCGAAACTGCGGGAACGACCCGGGATGTGGTCGAGGTGCAGATGGACCTGGACGGTTTGCCGGTGACCATCGCCGACACGGCCGGGTTGCGGTCTGCGGGCGATGCTGTTGAGGCGGAAGGCGTGCGCCGGGCGACGGCACGGGCGGTAACGGCCGATATCCGGCTGTTGGTTTGGGATGCCACGAGGCCCGAGACACTCTCGGTCGCTCTGGCAGCAAGCGGCTCTGCTCCGGCTCTGGTGGTTCGGAATAAATGTGATCTGGGGCCGGGGCCTTCGGTTCTTGACGACGAGTTCGCGGTTTCTGCCCGGACTGGCACGGGGATGGCCGCGCTCATCGAGCGCGTGGCTGCGGAAGCAGCGGTTCTGGCCGGGGATGGAAGCGAATCGGTCCCGACTCGGCTTCGCCACAGGATCGCACTGGAATCCTGTCTTTCGGCGCTCGATAGAGTGGAGGGGGCGGGGTTGCCCGAATTACAGGCCGAGGAAGTTCGTTTGGCCCTCCACTCTTTGGGGCGGTTGACCGGCCGGGTCGACGTTGAAGAGGTGTTGGACCGGATCTTTGCGGGGTTCTGCATCGGGAAGTAAATTGTTTCACGTGAAACCGGGGATGGGGAGTCGCTCGCCTGTTTCACGTGAAACAATCCGCCGGCCGGATCCGATCCTTGCTTTGACAGGGGTCCTGACCAGACCTAGATTGCGGCCATGACCGGACAGTCTCGGAACGATTGGGATGTCGCCGTTGTCGGTGGCGGCCATGCCGGCTGCGAGGCGGCCGCCGCAGCCGCGCGAATCGGCGCCCGCACGGTGTTGATCACGCACCGGCTGGATCGCATTGGCGAGATGTCCTGCAATCCCGCAATCGGCGGCCTCGCCAAAGGTCATCTCGTACGCGAGATCGATGCCTTGGACGGGGTGATGGCCCGGGTCATCGATCGGGCGGGCATTCAATTCCGCATGCTGAACCGCAGCAAGGGCCCCGCCGTTCGAGGGCCGCGTGCCCAGGCGGATCGGGCCCTGTACCGCGCCGCGATGGCGGATCTCCTGGCGGAGATCCCGAACCTCACCCTGCGCGCCGGTGCGGTGGAAGAGCTGATTTTCGACCGTTCCGGGCGGACCGCCGGGCTTCGGCTCGAAACCGGGGAAATCCTCCGGTGCGGCGCCGTGGTGGTGACGACCGGCACCTTTCTGAACGGGCGCATCCATATCGGCGCCGAACAGCATGCGGCCGGGCGGGTCGGGGACGCCCCGAGCACGCATCTGGCCGAAAGCCTGGCACGATTGGGCCTGCGTCTGGGCCGGCTGAAGACCGGAACGCCGCCACGCCTGGACGGCCGAACAATCGACTGGAGTGGTCTCGAGCGGCAGCCTGGCGATTCGCCGCCCGTGCCGTTCTCCTTCCTGACCAAGCGGATCGAAACGCCCCAGATCGATTGCCATATCACCGAGACCAACGAGCGGACCCATGCGGTGATTCGGGACAATCTCCATGTTTCTCCGCTCTATTCCGGGCAGATCGAGGGAATAGGGCCGCGCTATTGCCCCTCGATCGAGGACAAGGTGGTTCGCTTCGCTGATCGGTCCCGGCACCAGATTTTCTTGGAGCCCGAGGGACTAGAGGATTCCACCGTCTATCCCAATGGGATATCGACCTCGCTGCCGGAATCCGTGCAGCGCGAACTGCTGGCCACCATTCCGGGGCTCGAGCGGGCCCGCATGATCCAGCCGGGCTACGCCGTTGAGTATGATTTCGTCGATCCGCGGGAGCTGATGCCGACCCTGGAGACAAAGGCCGCACCGGGCCTCTTCCTCGCCGGTCAGATCAATGGCACGACCGGGTATGAGGAAGCCGCGGCCCAGGGCCTGGTCGCGGGCCTCAACGCGGCGCGGCTCGCGGGCGGCGGGGAGGGCCATGCCTTCGACCGGGCCGAAGCCTATATCGGGGTGCTGATCGACGATCTGGTGACGCGCGGGACGGAAGAGCCCTATCGGATGTTCACCTCGCGCTCGGAATACCGCCTGCGCCTGCGGGCGGACAACGCCGATCTTCGGCTGACTCCCCGCGGTCTCGCGCTGGGCCTGGTCGGCGGCGAGCGGCGCCGGGTCTTCGAGGCGCGCCGGACCGAGGTCGAGGTCGCCGTGGCCTTGGCCCGGCAGATGTCCGCCTCGCCGGACCGGCTGGCCCATCACGGCCTGGCGATCAATCGCGACGGTGTGGTCCGCACGGCGTTTGATCTGCTGGCCTATCCGGACATGGCGGTCGCGCGGCTGGCTGCCATCTGGCCCGAACTCGGCGCGCTGCCCGACCATGCCGCCGAACAGCTGGCGATCGAGGCCCGCTACGCGCCCTATCTTCTGCGGCAGGATGCGGATATCGCGGCCTACCGCCGGGATGAATCGCTCCGTCTGGCGCCGGATCTCGATTATGATGGGATCGCGGGCCTGTCGAACGAAGCGCGCGAGAAGCTGAGCGCAGTTCGCCCGGTCACTCTTGGAGCCGCGGGGCGCATACCGGGGCTGCCCGTCGCGGCGCTGACGACCCTGCTGCGCCATGTCCGCCGGGCGCCGACCCCGACCCGACCATGACTCTGCCAACCCGGGCGCCAATGACATCCCAGGACTTTCAACAACTTACAAACGTTTCACATGAAACCTTGCAGCGGCTGGAAGCCTATCTTGACCTGCTTGCCGAATGGAACAAGGCGGTTGGGCTGGTGTCCAGATCCAGTCTCCAAGACCCCTGGCGGCGGCATATCTTGGACTGCGCTCAACTGTTCCAGCATCTGGCGTCGGACGCGGACAGGCCGATCGTCGATATCGGCAGTGGGGCCGGCCTGCCCGGTTTGATTTTGAGCATTCTGGGCTGTCCCGAAATACACCTGATCGAAGCAAATG
Organism: Pseudomonadota bacterium; assembly: GCA_027619995.1. Taxonomy (GTDB): domain Bacteria; phylum Pseudomonadota; class Alphaproteobacteria; order CADEGL01; family CADEGL01; genus JABIRQ01. The sequence goes on from JAQCGR010000013.1 coordinate 15,108, forward strand.
GGCGAAAGGCGGTCTTCCTACAGGAAGCGGCCCGCCGTCTTGATGCGAAACCCATCATCCACGCCGTTCGAGTCGAGGATCTTGCACCATTCCCGGCCGCGGTCGTCACGGCGCGGGCAGTCGCCTCGATCGAATCGCTCATCGAAATGGCAATGCCTTTCCTCACAAGCGATAGTCGTTGTCTCTTTCTTAAGGGGCAAGATATGGTGAGCGAATTGACGGAAGCCGAGAAAAGGTGGAGAATGCAAAGCCGTCGGATAACCAGTCTTTCGGACCCCGAGGGAACGCTCCTCGAAATTCGGCTCCCGACTCTGGCCCCGACTCTGGATAGGATTCCCGGCCCATGACGACTCAGCCCCTTGCGGCGCTGTCTTCCGACCAACCCCTCGATGGTGTGAGCGGGGCGGCCGAAGAACGACGGACCCGGATCGTTGCCGTGGCCAACCAGAAGGGCGGCGTCGGAAAAACCACCACCGCCATCAATCTTGGCACGGCTCTCGCCGCCGTCGGCAAGACGGTTCTGGTGGTCGATCTCGATCCCCAGGGCAATGCCAGCACGGGTTTCGGCATCCAGTCAGCTGCGCGCCAACACACCAGTTATCAGGTTGTTCTTGGCGATACCCCAGTGGCCATGGCCACGGTTTCGAGCCAGGTTCCCGGCCTGCGCGTCGTGCCGGCCTCGGTCGATCTGTCCGCCGCTGAATTGGAACTGGCCGACTTGCCGCGCCGGGAGTTTCGCCTCCGGGCGGCCTTGGAACCCATTCTCGGCCGATACGATTACGTCCTGATCGACTGCCCGCCCGCACTCGGTCTGCTCACCCTGAACGCGTTCGTGGCGGCGGATTCGGTTCTGGTTCCCCTGCAGTGCGAATTCTACGCGCTTGAGGGGTTGAGCCATCTATTGCGCACTGTCGAGCTCGTAAGGCGATCCTTCAATCCAACCCTTGAGATTCAAGGTGTGGTGTTGACCATGTTCGATAAACGCAACAACTTGTGTGACATGGTGGCCAGCGATGTGCGCCAGCATCTCGGGGATAAGGTCTATCGCACGGTCATCCCGCGCAATGTTCGGGTGTCCGAGGCGCCGTCCCACGGCAAGCCCGTTCTGCTCTACGACCACAAATGTCCCGGCGCCCAGGCCTATATCCATCTGGCCGGCGAGGTGCTTCGCCGCGATCGTCCGGCGGCGGCATGACCGAACCCGCGGATAACAAACGTCGCAATCTGGGCCGCGGCTTGAGCGCCCTGCTCGGGGAATCCGGCGACGACTATTCCCAACTTGACCGGGTAAGAGGCACCAAGGCCGTCGCCATTGAACAATTGCGGCCGGGAAAATTCCAACCGCGGCGTCATTTCGCGCCCGAAGATATGGAGACCCTCGTCGCATCCGTCCGCGAAAAGGGAATCCTCCAACCCATTCTGGTTCGGCGCGACCCCGTGGATCCTAACCGCTACGAAATCATCGCGGGTGAACGCCGCTGGCGCGCCGCCCAGGCGGCCCAACTCCACGAGATTCCGGTCCTGGTCCGGGATCTCAGCGACAGTGACGCCCTGGAAGTCGCGCTGATCGAAAACGTCCAGCGCCAGGATCTATCGCCCTTGGAGGAAGCCGAGGGCTATAGCCGTCTGATGGCCGAATTTTCCCATACCCAGGAAGACCTCGCGCAAGCCATCGGCAAGAGCCGCAGCCATATCGCCAACACCATGCGCCTGATGGGCCTGCCGGAAGAGGTCAAGAAATATCTGGAAACCGGCGCATTGACTGCCGGCCATGCCCGAGCGTTGCTCACCATTTCCGATCCCGTGGCGGCTGCGAAGCAGGTCGTGCGCGACGGCCTTTCGGTCCGTCAGACGGAACGTCTAGGACAGGATATGAAGGGGAAGGGCAAGTCCGAGGCCGGCAGGCCACCGGAAAAGGACGCGGATACCCGAGCCCTGGAAAAGCGTTTGTCCGAAACCTTGGGCCTCAAGGTGGAGTTAAAGGACAAGGGCCGGGGCGGGAACCTCATCATCTCCTACCGGGATCCGGATCAGTTGCAATCCGTGATCGACCGGTTGGCCAGCGGAACCGCCTGACCGGCTACCGTTGCCGCCGCGCGCCGGCCTGGGCAATCTCAAGCAAGACACGATTGCAAACCGCCTCCTGCGGATAGCCAGACCGTTTGCACATCCGCTCGGCCTCGGTCAACCGATCCAGCACCGCAACCAAGGGACGCCTTGTCCAGCGCGCTGCCTGGGCGGAAACCAGATCCTTTTCCTTCCAAAAAACGGGTGGACGCAACCGCCCAACGGCCTGGCCAATATCGTCGCCACCATCGACATAGGCGCGAATTGCCAGCAATCGTTGAAAATGACGTGAGGCCGCCCGAAGAATGCCGATTGCATTGGACCCCTCGCGATAAGCCCGATGCAACGCTTGATCCATCCGGGCATGGGCACCATCGCCGGCAGCCAAGGCAATATCCGAAAGATTGCGCTGCGCACTGTCACCGACGAGAGCCATGGCTTGAGGCAAGTCGATGGAACCACCCGGACCGGCATAGAGCGCGAGTTTTTCCAATTCGGAGCGGGTCATGCTGCGATCCCCACCCAAGTTCCCATGGAGATAGGCCAAGGCATCCGGCGAGACACCGACGCCGGCCTGGTCGAACACCGTGCGAATGAGTTCGCCGAGCCCACGGCCCTCGTCGCCATAACAGCCGACCGCCGCGCCGACCTTCGCGCCTTCGATCGTCTTGCGCAGAGATGAACGCGCCGCCAATTCACCGGCGGAGATAAGAACGAACCCCGTCGTCGTTTCATCGGCGAGCACTGTAGCCACACTCGCCACGGCGCCTTCGTTCGCGTCGCGCAGCCAAACCAACCGCCGATCAACGCCGAACCCAATTGTCCGCGCTTCGTCGCTCAGCCGGGACGGATCGTCCTTGAGATTGGCCATGGACAATTCGGTATAGCCGAAGGGATCGGGCGGAGACCCGGCCATATCGGCGACGATCTTCCCGGCGCGCTCCCTTACCAACCCGGTATCCGGGCCGAACAACAATAAGACCCTGAGCGAAGGATCCAGCCGAGAAAGAAAGGATTCGGCCCGTGCCGCCGGGACCTTCATGACCCTAGCCGCCGGCGCCCGCGCGGGCCCGCCGGAAAAACAGTGCCAGACTAAGCTCGATGTCCTGGGCCAAAAGATCGATCCCGCGGCGACGCGCGTCCTGTTCAGCGACGATGGCCGAATACTCCTGGGTCGAAATATTGAAGCTCGTGGTTGAGCGGCTGGTCCCTTCGGACAAAACGACGCCATCGGCCTTGGAGTACAATATATAGTTGGCCGTCATCTGAAGATTCGCCCGGGTCACCGATTCGTCTTTTCGAACCGCGAGATCCTGGAGATTTTCCTCCAATAGGACCACCAAGTTATAAACCGGGCGGGCCGGCGCCCCTTTAGGGTTGATGCGATCCAACAGGGCATTGTGAAGTTCCTGCCCGGAGCGATCCACGATCAGGCCGATCTCAACGGCCGCGAGATCGTTATTCTCGGAACGATCGCCATAGAGCGACTGGAACCCGCAGCCCGATAAAAGGGATACGGCGAGCGCCAGAACGCCGAGACGAATTCTAGACGACGACATTGACGATCCGGTTCGGCACGATGACGACCTTCCGAATGGTTTTACCCGCAATCGCGCGCTCGACGCCGGGAACGGCAAAGGCTTCTCTTTCAACCATTTCCCGAGCTGCATCCCGCGGCACCTCCACGGTACCCCGTAATTTGCCATTGACCTGCACACCGACCGTTACCGAATCGTCCGTCACCAAGGACAAATCGGCCATTGGCCAGTCCGCATCGACCAGAAAGCCATCATACCCGAGAATGCTCCACATCTCTTCGGCGAGATGCGGGGTCATCGGCGCGACGAGTTTCGCAATCGTCTCGAGGCCGAACCGAACCAACCAGGGCGAATCGGCCGAATCCCCCGCCAATTCGCCCAGAGCGTTGGTCAATTCGCGAATTCGCGCAACGCCGCGATTGAAGTGAAACTTATCCAGATCGCCGGTGACGCCGTGAACCGTCTTGTGCACCAGCCGTTCAAACGCTTCGCCCTGTTCCGAAAGAACAGCGGGCCGCGCGCTGCCCGGAGGGCACAGATCGACCGGCGGCTCGTCAACCAGCCGGTACAGCCTGTTCAAATAGCGCCAAGCCCCTTCTACACCGGATTCCGTCCATTCGAGATCACGCTCAGGAGGACTGTCCGAAAGCATGAACAGCCGTGCCGTGTCAGCGCCATAGGCCGCAATGATATGATCCGGATCGACGACGTTCTTCTTTGACTTGCTCATCTTCTCCGAACGCCCGACGACGACCGGATTTTCGCCGTCGACGGTCACCACCAGATCACCATCGATCCGACGGACATCAGCCGGCTCCAGCCAAGCGCCGTCGGACCCCCGATAAGTTTCGTGGCAAACCATCCCCTGGGTCAAAAGCCCGGCGAAGGGTTCCGCCAAATCAAGATACCCGCACCGCGACAGGGCCCGGACGAAAAACCGGGAATAGAGAAGGTGAAGGACGGCGTGTTCGATGCCGCCGATATACTGATCGACAGGCAGCCAATAATTCGCCGCGTCGCGTGAAAAGGCCTCATCGGATTTCGGCGCGCAGAACCGAGCAAAATACCAGGAGGATTCGAAGAAGGTATCGAAGGTGTCGGTTTCCCGCACCGCTGCCCCGCCGCATCCCGGGCAGGAGACATGCTTCCAGGTCGGATGCCGGTCCAACGGATTCCCCGGCGACGAAAAATCAATGTCATCGGGTAAAACGACCGGCAGTTCAGCCGCCGGAACCGGAACGGCGCCGCAGGCCGGGCAGTGAATCACGGGGATCGGGCAGCCCCAATAGCGCTGCCGCGACACCCCCCAATCGCGCAATCGATAGACCACCGTGCGGCGGCCGGACCCCGTGCTTTCCAATCGCTCGATCGCCGCGGATTTTCCGGCGTCCACGTCCAGCCCGTCCAGAAATTCGGAATTGATGAGAACGCCGTCATCGAGATAGGGCTCGTCACAAACCGAAAACTGGGCCGGATCGACGTCCCGGGGGGCGACGACAGGAACCACGGAGAGTCCATATTTCCGGGCAAAATCGAGATCGCGCTGATCATGCGCCGGACAGCCGAAGATTGCCCCGGTGCCATATTCCATGAGCACGAAATTGGCGATATAGACCGGCAACTCGATATCCGAACGGAACGGATGACGGGCCCGAAGGCCGGTGTCGATGCCAAGTTTCTCGGCCTTTTCTATCGCCTCTTCACTGGTGCCGAGGCGGCTGCATTCAGCGATGAAGGCAGCTATCCGTTCGTCGCCCTGAGCGAGTTTCGTGGCCAGCGGATGGTTCGGAGAAAGCGCCATGAAGGAAGCGCCGAAAATGGTATCCGGCCGGGTGCTGAAGACTTCGAGCGCCTCATCTTCGCCATCGATACCGAAGCGCATGAAGGCGCCCTCGGACCGGCCGATCCAGCGCTCCTGCATCAGGCGGACACGATCGGGCCAGCGATCAAGCGTCGTCAGCGCCTCCAACAGGTCATCGGCGTAATCGGTGATCTTCAGGAACCATTGGGGCAGTTTACGTTTTTCGACCGGCGCGCCCGAGCGCCACCCTCGCCCGTCAATTACCTGTTCATTGGCGAGGACGGTGTTGTCGACCGGGTCCCAATTGACCCAGGACTCCTTGCGATAGGCGAGACCCACCTCGAGGAAGTCGAGAAACATTTTCTGCTCGTGCCGATAGTAATCGGGCGAACAGGTCGCAATCTCACGCGACCAATCGTAGGACAGCCCCATGGAACGGAGCTGGGTGCGCATATTGCGAATGTTTTCCCAGGTCCATTCGGCCGGATGGATTTTGGCCGCCATGGCGGCATTCTCCGCCGGCATGCCGAAGGCATCCCAACCCATGGGATGGAGGACGTTGAAACCCCGTGCGCGCTTGTAGCGAGCAACGACATCTCCCAGGGTGTAGTTGCGAACATGGCCCATATGGATGCGGCCGGACGGATAGGGAAACATCTCAAGAACGTAATATTTCGGGCGCGCCGGATTCTCGGTGACCTCAAAGGTACCGGATTCGTCCCAGCGCGCCTGCCATTTCGCCTCGGTTTCTTGAACGTTATATCGCGCCATGGCCGTAATCCGTGCCCGGTTCCTGCCTCACGCCGCCGGCGCTCGCCGCGCCGAACGGACCATCCGATTGATCTAGCCCTGAACCTCTGCGCGCAATTGCCGCGCCCGAGTCAGAACCGTGTTCTCGAGCCCCCGTGCCGTGCTCGGATCGACAGGCGAATCACGCCAATCGCCGCCCTGGCGAATCTGCCGGAAAACGACGGCCTTCACGGAATCCGCCCGCAAGGCTTGGCCGGTCACGAAAAGATTGATCTTGAACCTTTCGTCCGGGGATTCCGGCGGTGCATACCAATCCGTGATCAGAACACCGCCATAGGCATCGGCCGACACGAGCGGCATGAAGGACACCGTGTCCAGGCTCGCGCGCCAAAGGAAGGTATTGACCGAAACCGGCGCCCCACCCGCGCCGCCTGCAGCGGAACTGCTGAAATAAGTGAATCCGTCGCCGCCCTCGACACCGCCGGCCTGCCCAGGGGGACTCTCGGTACAAGCCACGCCAAGTGCGCCGACCAAGAACAGCGCACCAAACACACGCAGCTTTGCCAATGCCCGATTCATCCTGATCGATACTCCCGGCTGGATAGCGCGACCGTGCGACCGCGGGCGCGGATCATACCGGAAGCGCCGACCGTGCCACAACACTCGTGCAGCCGCGCGCTGCCGGCCGAGCTCGCTTCCGGGCGCATCTTGGGTTTGATAGCATCCAAGGCCGCACTCCAGACAGAAGCCATCAATGACCGATTTGAACCAACCCATGAGCGCTAAATCCGCCAATGCAGAGGTCGCCGAATCCCTCCGCGAGATACTGGAGCGAATCGCGACCGCGGCAATCGGCGCCGGCCGAAAGCCCGAAGACATCGCGCTTGTAGCCGTCTCGAAAGTCCAGCCCCCCGATCGGGTCCGCGCGGCATGGCTCGCCGGCCATCGCGTTTTCGGCGAAAACCGCGTGCAAGAAGCGATGGAACGGTGGGCTCCGCTGCGCGGCGAGTTTCCCGACATACGCCTCCACCTGATCGGCCCCCTGCAAACCAACAAGGTTAAGGATGCTGTCGAATTCTTCGATGTCATCGAATCCATCGACCGTCCGAAACTGGCCCGAAAGATCGCGGTGGAATCCGATGCATTAGGCCGCCGTCCGGTCTGCCTGATCCAGGTCAATACCGGGGAGGAAGAACAGAAGGCCGGCGTCGTTCCCGAAGAGGCGGACGCCTTGATCGCCCTGTGCCGTGACGAGTTGGGCTTGGATTTGCGAGGTCTCATGTGCATCCCCCCGGTCGAGGAACTGCCTGCCCCCCATTTCGCCCTTCTTCGCGAAATTGCTCGGAGAAACACATTGCCCGAATTGAGCATGGGAATGAGCGGGGATTTCGAAGAAGGCATTCGGTTCGGCGCGACGATGGTGCGCGTGGGCACGGCGATTTTCGGCTCCAGACGAGCGCCTTAGTTGCGACGCAGCCGCATTAATCCTCGCGGATACGAATGACGGTCCTCGCGTCGAGTGCCCCGACAAGGCGCAAGAGATCGTCCCACGCCAGGGCGACACATCCTTCCGTCGGCGCGAATCCATCCCGTGCGCGATGCAGAAAGATCGCGCTGCCTCGGCCGGCCACCGGCGGATGGTCGTTGTAGCCAAGGACGAGAACCAGATCGTAGAGCCGGTCCGCCCGCCAGAGCCGTTCATGGCTGAATGCGCTCGGCAAGACGACCGGCCGGTTGTACCGAGAATCTTGCGGATCGTCAGACCAGCCGTCGCACAGCCGAATCGCGCGCGAGGGGAGAGGAAGCGGGCCCGGAGACACTAGATCTCCTCGATAAAGAACATGGCGAAGGGGCCAAGTCCCCGACGGGGTCACGCCGTCGCCTTCCCGTTTGCGCGCGCGGATACCGCCCCGGCCCAATGCGCACCGGACCAAGTTTCCCGGCCATTTGCACCAGCCTTGGGTGGAACCCGGACCAGCCGGACTGACTTCGATCAGCATGGCAATGTTATACGCCGGACCGGCACAGCCCCGAAAGCTGCCGGGCGGACCGATCTAAGAAGGCGATCAAACGGAAGAATCCACCGCCTGCTTGCCCTGCTGCCGCACCAGAGCCCCGTATTTATCCAAGGCACTCATCATGGCGTCGGCAACCCAAGGACCGGGCGGCGCCCCTCCCTCGCCGGTTGGCGTCCCACCGCCAGAGGGTGATGTCTCTGCCGTTGGCGGGCCTGACAGGTCCTGGAGCCAGGGCAAGGGGTCGTTGACACCGATCTCCCGAACCATAGCCGCTGGCTCCGAAGACGCCGTCAGGACCGGATCCTCTCCCGGAGGCGAACCATTCAGCCAAGGCAAATCGTCCAATTCGACGACGCCCCTGGAATCCGCGTCCTGTACCGTCTCCTCCCCGGCACCGGGGAGCGCCCGTTCCATTTCGCCCAAAGGAAACTCGGGTGAACGATCGCCCATCGAGGCCACCAGCGGCGCCTCACCATCGCCAAAACTTTCCTCGCCGCTGAGGAGCGCGAGCGCATGCTCGCCGAGATCCTTGCCCGTCTCCCCGATTCAAGGGCCGAATTGATCACGGCAGCCACCGCGCCGATGGGTCCCCCGAGCAGGGTTCCGCCGAAAATCCGCGCGACCGCGCCGATTTCGTCGCCGGTCACCGAACGATACCAGTTGGAAACGAAGGGAATATGCTGGAGCGGATTCACAAAATCGAGCAAATCGGCGAAACTGAATTCGTCGCCGCCCCAAAGGTCGAGGTTTCCAGCCCCGGGCATCCGAGCCGCCGCGCCGGCGAAATGATCGCCCGCATTGCGCATGGTTGGGATCGGATTGGTAACCATTCCCTCCGACATGATGCTCTCTCGCCGCCGCGGTTCTGAAACTGGACCGCAACGACCATGCCAATGAAAATAGCCGCCTGGCTGAGGGAGACCGCCGATTCGAAGGACTCTCCCGGACCAGGCCGGAACATTCTGCCGGGTTGAATCGGCCAAACCCGGCAGAACAGGCCCTTGCCCCACGCCCCATCAGCCGTTACCCAAAATGGGCTTTCGGTTTCAATAGAGGCCCTGCCATGCCGGTCTATCGTCACTACGACCAAGCCGCCCTTGATGCGCAATACGATAACCGCGCGATGGTGCCGAATTTCGCGGACCATCTGGCGGCGTGGAAACAGGGGAGCGATGCCGCGCGGCGGGACCTGCCGCATCGCGCCGACCTCGCCTACGGACCCCATCGCCGCGAGAGAATCGATTTCTTTCCGGCCGGCCCGGCCGCGCCCCTTCACCTGTTCATTCATGGCGGCTATTGGCGGGCGATGGACAAGTTGGATTTCGCCTTTCCCGCCCCGGGATTCATCGAGGCGGGCATTGCCTATGCCGCGCTCGGCTATCCCCTGGCGCCGGAGGTGAGCCTCGACGAGATTCTGGCCAGCACCCATCGGGCCATGAATTGGATATTCGATCACGCCGCAGAACTGACGATCGACGAAACGAGAATTATCGTCAGCGGCCATTCCGCTGGCGGCCATCTCGCGGCGATGCTGCGTGCAGATGCCGTTCTCGGCCCGAAACTCCGTGGCACCGTGGCGATCAGCGGTCTCTACGATCTGGAGCCGATCCGCCTGAGTTACCTCAACGCCGACCTCGACCTCGATGCCAAAGAGGCCCGCCGCGTGAGCCCAATCCGTTTCCCACCACCCCAGGGCGGAGGCGCCGTCCTGGCGGTGGGCGGCAAGGAATCGGACGAATATCACCGTCAGCAAACCGACTACCATAAAATCCTGATCGCCGAGGGGATCGCGGCGGAGTCGATCGACCTGCCCGGACAGGACCATTTCAGCATCCTCCAGGCCCTTGCACGGCCCGGAGAAGTTGTGTTCGACGCGGTCGCGGGTTTCGCACGGAGTTGAAACCTTCCTCCCCGGAACCGCCGATGCTGGTCCTTGCCGCCGTGCTATGATCGTCCGATGATTATGAAGGGAGCCGAAAGCGAATGACGGCAGGCAAACGCATTCTCCTCGTCGACGACGACGATCTCTTCCGCCGTTCCCTTGCCGAACAACTGTCGGTCTACGAGGAATTCGAGACGGTGGAGGCCAATACCGGCGCCGCAGGTCTCGAGGCTGCGAAGGCCGATCGCTACGATGCCATCCTTCTCGATGTTGGGCTTCCCGACCATGACGGGCGCGAGGTCTGTCGCCTGATGCGCCGGGCCGGGGTAAGGGCCCCGGTCATCATGCTGACGGCCGCCGATTCCGATGCCGATCAGATCCTCGGCCTGGAAGCCGGGGCCAACGATTACGTGGCGAAGCCCTTCCGGCTCGGCGTTCTGCTCGCCCGATTGCGCGCCCAACTTCGCACCCATGAGCAGACCGAGGACGCAATTTTTACTGTCGGACCCTACAGCTTTCGGCCCGCCGCCAAACTGCTCCTGGACGAGGCGAGAAACAAAAAAGTACGCCTGACCGAGAAAGAAACCGCGATTCTCAAATATCTATACCGGGCCGGACCCAATGTCGTTGGCCGAGAGGTGTTGCTGGATGAGGTCTGGGGCTACAACGCCGGCGTTACGACCCATACCTTGGAAACCCATGTCTACCGTCTGCGCCAGAAAATCGAGTTGGAGCCGAGTCGGGCGACGATCCTCGTAACGGAACCCGGCGGCTACCGACTGGTTCCCTAGGCGCGGCGCAACCGCCAGCCCAACAGCGCCGCGACACCGCCCGCCGCCAGGGTCAAACCGCCGAAGATCGGGCCGGCATATCCCCAGTTGCCACCCAGGGCGAGAATTGCGGGAATCAACAGCGGCCCGGCCAGAACGCCGAGATTGCGCCCGGTCATGACGATGCCGAAAGCGCGCGGCCCGGCCCGGCCCGCACCCATGACGACCGAGGGCATCGCGAAGAGGCAGGTCGGCGTGGTGCCTGCGCCGGCTGCCCAGGCGACCAAGCCCAGCCCGGCCCAAAACGGCGAGCTGGCCGTCGGGAGCCACCACCAGACAGAAGCCTGCAGAAGAAGCGAGCCGAGCAACAGCGCGGGGATCGGCACGCCCATCCGCATGACGCCGCCGCAAGCCAGGACAAACAGCAGCAGCAATCCCACCGGCAGCAGATAACCCAGCACGGCATCGCCGGGCGCGAAACCCAGCGCCTCGACAAGATAGGACGGCAACCAGGTCACGAAGGCGAAATACTGGGCCGCCCAAAGGGTGAAGGTGAAACCGACCAGGGCGAGGTTCAGGATCGGAAGGGATTCGGTTGTCGCCGCGGCCAGGGCCGGCGCGGATGCCGGACCGAGCCGGCGCCTGAGGACGGCAATCCAGAGCGCCATGGCGAAGGTCGCCCCGGCGGCGATCCACCACAGGGGCTGCCACGATCCCGTCTCGATAAAGGGCTGACCGATCAGCGCGGCGGAAATCTGGCCCATCGGAATCCAGGCGGCGGTCAGCGCGAAAACAATCGGCAGGTGGCGCGCGCGGGCCGAGGCATTGGCGATGACCGGCCCGGCGATGGCGAAAATGGCGAAGGCGAAACCTTCGAGACCCCGGGCCGCGAGCACCAGCCCGCCCAGATCGGGCGCCATCAGGGCGCCCAAATTGCCGCAGAGCATGACAAGACAGGCGAGACACAGCATGCGGCCGGGGCCG
>JAQCGR010000014.1 GCA_027619995.1 Pseudomonadota bacterium
TGAATTATATGTAAGAAATAGACGAAAGCCGCATCAAATGGTTCGGTTACATGGGAAATGCGGGCTTAATACGCGCGCAGCGAAGCCGGGATCGATCGGGCCTATGTCATTGTCTTGGCACCCTCGACGCAGCCAGGTCCCGAGCTGCCCCCCGCGCCGCGGCCGACCGCCACCGATCTGACACCGTTTCCCAAACAGCCGCGCCGCCCGGGGATGGAGCAGGCCACCTTGCCGGCGCCGTCTCTTCCCCGCGGTCGCCTGCCCGCCGCGACCGCGCCCTCTTCCGTCCGGCCTGCCCCGACCATGCAGGCCGCCGCCAAGCCACGCCCGTCCGGCGCGAGCGCGGCCTTGCCAGCCCCGACGATCCCATCCGGCGACGGCCTGCCCATATCCGGCGCCCGGGGATCAAACCCGATGGCGGTCCTTGCCGCCGAAGCAGAACAGGAAGCGAAGGCCGCCAACCGCGCCGGCACGGCACTGGCCGCGGGCGACGAGGCGGCTGCCGTATTGGCCGATTCAGAGGCCCTGGCCACGGCCCAGGCCCAGGATATGACCCTGCTCGACGAAAGCCTGCAGGGCGATGATGAGATGTTCGAAGAGGAGGTGGTGGATCCGGGGCCTCGCTGGCATACGGTGAGCGCATCGGTCACGGCCCATCGGCGTCCCCTCCCGGCAAGCCCGGCAGTCGCCATGCCGCCCGACGTGCCCTTGAAGCTGGTCGATCAGGAGGGCGGCTGGGGCCTGTTCGAATACGAGACCAATTACGGGACGGCCGCCGTCGCCTGGATCCGCATGGATCAGGTCGTGCCGCCAGCCTGAGGATTGCCAGCGCGCCTTACCGTAGCGGCAGGGCGAGCCCGCATCGAAGCGGCGAAAGGCGGGCCGGGGGAATAGGGGGAATACGATGAAACGGGTCGCCAAGACCACCGCCATGCTTGTCCTGGTGGCGGGCTGCGCATCGATTGTCAGCGGGACATCGCAGCAGATCACGATCGATTCCAACCCCAAGGGCGCGAATTGCTCGCTCACGCGCGAAGGACAGGCTATCGGCAGCGTCCTCACGCCGAGCGGCCTCGTCATCAAGAAATCGAAGCACGATATCGCCATCGCCTGCGCCAAAACCGGCTATCAACGTGCGACGGCGACCCTAACATCGGATGTCGAGAGCGCGACTTTCGGCAACCTGCTGATCGGCGGCGCGGTCGGTTGGGCCATCGATTCGGCGACAGGCGCCGACAACAAATACGACGACGTCATCACGGTCACCCTGGTGCCCGACGTCGGCACGGGGGGCGCGGCTCCCGCCGAATCCAAGATAACGACATCCATGGCCGAGAAACCCAGGCCGGGGTCGATGGGTTCGTCCAAGGCGAACGAGCCGGAGGCGGCAATGCCCGCGGCCGAGAAATCCACAGGCGCGCCAAAACCGTCGACAACCGTCGCGCGCGCACCCTCGCCCGCGCCCGGCTCCATGAGTTCCGCAAAGGCCGCCATCGCCGATCCGCCGAAGCCGGTCGCACCGACGCCGCGGCCGGTGGTCACGGCACCCACGGCCCCCGTCCCGACATCGCCGCCCGTCACGACAAGAGCGCCGGCGGTCCAGGGCGGCACTTGGCACACGGTGGACGACCGGGTCCGGATGCATGTCAGCCCGTCGGACGCCGCACCGGGTATCGCGATGCCACGCGCCGTGCCGCTGACGATGCTGACCAGGGCCAGCGATTGGGGCCTGTTCCGCTACGCCACCGCCGAGGGCGGCCATGCCCAAGGTTGGATTCTGATAGCCAGCGTGGAATCGGCCGGCTGACGCGGGCTAAGGACCAATTCCGGGGCAGCTGATAGAGAGCCTCGCCTACCAGCGCCAGAAGCGGGGCGTGAACAGCACGAGGATGGTGAACAGCTCCAGCCGGCCCAGCAGCATGGCGCCGGACAGGATCCATTTCGCGCCGTCGGGCAGGGGTGAGAAATTCCCCGCCGGCCCGACGATCGGGCCGATGCCCGGGCCGACATTGGCCAATGCGGTGACTGCCGCACTGAGGCTTGTGTCGAGATCGAGACCGAAGGCACTGAGCATCACCGTGCCGGCCACGATCGCCGCCAGGAACAGGCACAGGAAAGCCAGAACGGAAGCCCCCACCTCATCCGTCACGGGCCGGCCGCTCAGTGTCACCCGGGTCACTTCATGGGGCCGGATCAGGCGGTTGATCTGATTGACCGAGAGCAGCCACAGAACCTGGAACCTGAATATCTTGATCGCGCCCGAGGTCGACCCCGTGCAGCCGCCGACCACGGTGAGGACGAGAAAGACCACGCCGGCGAGCGGCCCCCAGAGCGTGTAGTCGGCGCTGACGTAGCCTGTCGTGGTCACGATCGACGTCACATTGAAGGCGGTGGTCAACAGCGCCTCGCCGAACGGCATCTTGCCGGTCGCCGAGTGCCATAAGGCCATGACGACGCTCACCGCGAGCAGCAGGATCGCGAGCAGGCGGGCCTGCGAGCCGACCAGACCATCCGGTCGCGCGCCCTGCGCCAGGCGCACATACATGGCGAAGGGCATCGCCCCCGCCGCCATGAAAACCACCCCCGTCCAATGCAGTCCGTCCGACCGAAAATAGGCAAAGGACGCGTCATGCGTCGAATAACCGCCCGTCGATACCGTGGTCATGGCGTGGTTCACGGCATCGAAGAAGGTCATGCCGAAATACCAATAGGCCGCCGTGCAGGCGAGGGACAGCAGGACGTAGGTCGTGCCGATATAGGCCGCCAGCAAGCCCGGATGGCCGGCGATCTTGTCGCTGCGGTCGGAGCTTTCGGTGTGGAAAAGCTGCATCCCACCGACGCGCAGGAACGGCAGGATGACGATCGCCATGGCGATGATTCCGATCCCGCCGATCCATTGCAGGAGCGAACGCCAGAGCAGAATGCCCGGCGGCAGCTCGTCCAGGCCGACGATGATCGTCGAGCCGGTCGTCGTCAGGCCCGAGACGGCCTCGAACACCGCGTCGGCAAGGTCCAGCCCCTGTCCCAGGAACAGAAAAGGCAGGGCGGCGAAGACACTCATCGCCAGCCAGCTCGACGCGGTCAGCAGAAAGGCCTGGCGTAACTCCAGCTGGAACCTTTCGCGCGAACGGGCGGACAGGACCGAAGCGCCGCCGATAAAGCCGGTGATCGCCGCCGAGATCATGAACACGCGCCAGTCGGGATTGGCTTGGCCGGCATCGACCAGGGCGCAGATCAGCATGGCGCCCGCCAGGCCGAGGAGCAGCAGACCGATCACGAAGGCGATGGGCCGGAAGGACGGCAGGGCGCCTCTGGCGCCGCTTAGAGTGGTGGTCGACATGTCCAGAATTCGTTTGCGCGTCGCAGGTTACCGCCGCCGCACCCTACGCCTTCCTTTCGGCGCCGCCAACGGCCCGGCCGCAGCACCGAAATCGCGGGCTGCACGGCCAAATCGCGGGAGAATGGGGAGACCGGCGTTCCGGCCGGACTTTCGCGCAAAGCCGCGCTCGGAGCGTCCCGACCCAGCCGCTTCAGTAATAGTTGTCGCTTATACGGGCCCCGCATTGTCGCGCGTCATACGCTGGCCAAGCCGGCGCTGGATATGCCGAATCACCGCGAAGCCCAACTGCAGGGGAATACCGAAACAGATCACGCCGAGGGCGAACAGCAATAGCCGGTCACCCAGCGCGGGATATTGTTCCGCATGGCGCAGGATCACGGCGATGCCCTCGCCGACACCGATGGCGGCACCGGCGCTCGATGACATCACCAGCACGAAGAAGGCGCGCGCCAGATTCGGCAGGATCAGCAGAGCGCCGAGCGGCGAGCCCCTGCGCATCTGCTGGACCGCATCGACGCCGCTATCGGCGACATAGGAAGCGGCATAGGGCAGCAGGGAGAGGGCCACGACCATCACGCCCGACAGGGCCATGGGGACGCCGAACAGCGTGGCGCCACGCGGGATCGCGTTGAGCAGGAAGAACATGACGACGAAGGTCGGCGCCGCGCGCATCAGGGCCGTCAGAGACGCGGATGTGCCGCCCACCGCGCCGCCGGCGAGTCGGCCGAAGGTCAGGAGCAGACCGGCCAGCAGTCCGAGAGCGAGCGAAATGGCCGCGATTTCGAAATTAACAGTCATGCCCGCCAGCAGTTGCGGCAGGAAATCGGCGAACAATCGGTCGAAATTCATCGTCATGCCGTCGCCCGATGCCGCTCGAGATAGCGCCGGAACCTGGCGCCCAGCCAGACCACGACCATCACCACCAGGGTGTAAAAGACGAGAAGCAGGAAATAGGTCGTGCCGCGGCCGCTGGAGAAGGAAGTGATGTCGGTCAGAGCGCTCAACAGTTCGGGCGCCCCGATGAAGCTGGCGATCGGCGTGCCCTTCGCGGCGTTGACGAGGAAAGCCACGAGCTGGCTCGCCGAGCGGCCGACGGCATGAAGGAAGAGTGTCGCGCCCTCCTCGCGCTGCTCCTCGCGCAGACTCGACATGGCTTCGCCGATCGCCTGCCCGGCATTGGCGCCGTTCATCAGGCCGAGCGCCACGATCGCCGCGCCGACCGCCACCATGGCCGAGAAGGGGAAGAAGGCGTGGGCCACCGTGGCCGCGATCACCAGGGTCAGAACGACCGGCGAGCATTGCAGCGAGATGATCGCGCCATGCGCCGCCCAGCGCAGCGGCAAAAGACGCGACCCCATGGCCGCGCCCAGCAAGAGGGCGAAGGCGAGGGTCGCCGCCAATGCGCCAACCACCAGGACGACGGTATAGAAGACGCCGCTCTTCAGCAGCGACCAGGCGGACTCGGTCTTGAACATCGGCAAGGAAATTTCGAGGCCGAGGCTGTCGTCGAACCAGCCCTCGATCCGATTCACGGCGTCGGAAAAACTGGTGGGCGCCATGACGTTGTCGAGCGCCGGCAGCACGCAATCGGGGTCGGCGCCGCCCGTGGCGATGTTGCAGCGCGGGCTCGACCACAAATCCCTCTGCTTCTCGAGGAAAGTCGTACCGATACGGTGTTTGCGGGCGATCTCCAGGAACACGCCGTCGCGATGGAATATCTGGCTCAGCAGGTCGAGCGCGACAGCGAGCTGTCCGCGTCCCTCAAGCGCCACCGCCATGCCCCAGGGCACTTGCGCGAAACCGAATTTGCGTTCGAATCGCTGGGCAAAGGTTTCGTCGATAAAATAGAAATCGAAAAAGCTGTCGTCCTGCGCGGCGAGGAAGCAGGTCTCGTCGCGCAGCCGGTCGGGCAGGATCCCCGCCTCGTCGAACAGCATCAACCTCGTGTCATGCGACACGATCTCGGCATTCGATCCGTTTCCGACCGTGCCGCACACGGTTCGGCCGGCCATGTCCTGCCAGCCGCCGATTTTCATATCGCGCGGCCCCACCACGATCGTCTCGGACTGATAGTAATGCGGACGGATGAAGCGGACCTGGCCGTCGCGCTGGGTGTTATGGCCCATGGTGGCGATGACGAGATCAATCCGGTCGGAAGCAAGCAAGGGGATACGGCTTGCCGCATTGACGCGCACGAACTCGACCTCGACGCCCAGGCGTTCCGCCAGGGCGAGCCCGATATCCGGCTCGTAGCCGAAACGCACGCCATCCTCCAATTCGCCGAACAGGGGATAGTAGTCGCGCACGCCGATCCGGATGCGTCCAGTGCAGAGCACCCGCGCGAGGCGGCCCGTGCCAGGCTCGGTGCATTCCGTCTTGAGCACAGACCGCGCGTCATCGAGCAGACGGGCGAGAGCCGCGTCGGGCGTTTCCTGCGGCACTGTCTGGGAATGCGCCGGGAGTGCCGCGATCAGGAGATAGGACAGCGCGACGAGAGCCCACTTCACCATATCTAGATCACCGCCCCGCCGCGGGAAATCTCAACGATATGCATCTCGCCGAAAGCATAGGGCCCATAGCAATGAATCGTTCTGTCCGTCTCGGCAAGCAGCACGGCAGCCGCCATCCGTTCGAGCTTCTCGGCGGGAATATAGACCAGGGTCGAATCGACGAGTCGCAGATTGAGCCCTTGCGGCGCCAGCAATTCGCGCGACCGGCCGATGCCGACGAATCCGTTATGGGTGATGACGGCGCGCCCGTCCGGCGTCAGATGGCCGCCGAGACCGGCAAGGAAGGGATCGAGCAGCAGCCGCCCATCGGCCCCGCCCGCGCTCCACGTCGGCAGGCGGCCGGGAAGGTCCGGCCGTTCCAGGGGAAAATGCGGCAGATTGGCGACGATCAGATCGAAACGGCGGCCCGCCACCGGTTGCCATTTGTCGCCCCGAAGGAACTCGGCCGTCGCAGCTTGGCCCAGATCGCCGAGCAGCCGCGCGCCCGCGTCGACGGCGGCTCCCTCGATGTCGATGCCGCACAAGGGGGTCGCCCCGAGCGCGCCGAGCGCTGCCAGCACCACGCCGCTTCCGGAGCCCATTTCCAGCGCGCTACAGCCGCGCACGCGGTCCGGCTCGGCGCGCAGCACCTGGATCAGCGCGGCGGTGTATTCGCTCGGGCGCATTGCCGCGGGCGGCGAGCAAGGAGTCGGATTTGGGTTCATCACTACGCGACCGTGTCCGTGGTGAGTTTCTGCACCATCTTACGGGCCACCGAATCGTCGGGAAAGGCCTCGATAAGTTTTTGATAGCGCTGCAAGGCGAGCACAGGGTCGTCAGCCACCAGGGCATCGTAGGCCACGCGCGTGAGGCCCGCGCGCGACACCTCTTCGGTCGTAGGCTCGAGTTCGGACCCGCAGCCGTAAACGCCCAGCAACTCGTACATGGGGAATTTGGCGCGACGCCCCTTGACCACGACATCATCCACGGGTCGCACGCACAGGCGCTCGCCCGCCTCCTTGTACACATTGTGGCTGACACAGATGCGCGTGCCGAATTCCTTGTTCATGCCTTCGAGACGCGCCGCGACGTTCACGCCGTCGCCCAGGACGGTGTAGGCCATCCGCCGCTGCGAGCCGATATTGCCGACCAGAACGGCGTCGCAGTGAATGCCGATGCGAAGGCGCAGCGGCTTCAGGCCTTCGTCCTGCCAACTCGCATTGAGCTGGTCCATACCCTTGCAGATGCGGATTGCGGCGACACAGGAGCGGAAGGCGTGATCCTCCAGCAGGGCGGGCGCGCCCCAGAACGCCATGACGCCGTCGCCGATGAACTTGTCGAGCGTGCCCTGCTCCTCGTCGACGGTTCTGGTCACGAGTTCGAGATAGGCGGAGACCCGGAGCAGCAATTCCTGGGACGGCACCGATTCCGACAGGGTCGAGAAAGATTCCAGATCGGAGAACATGATGGTGAGAAAGCGGCTATGCCCGCCCAGTTCGAGTTTCTGATCGGATTCGAGCAGCTTGCGCACCAGGCCCACCGGCACGAAGGCTGAAAACGACTTGACCGCGACATCGAGCGTGTCGATGGCCCGCGCAAGCACGGAAATCTCGCGGACGGCGGAAGTGAGCGGCGGTAGGTCGTCCTGACCGAATTCCTGAATCTTGGTGACCTTGCGCGCGAGCCTCTCCAGCGGCGCCGAGAGCACGCCGCTCAGCAGATAGATGATCAGAATCTGCAGCGCGGTGGCGGCCAGCCCGAAGAGCAGGAGACGATCATTGCTCTGTCGGAAAGCGCCCGTGAAATCCTCGAGGGGCGTGATGGTGAAGAGCTGCCAGCGCTTGCCGAATTCCTCGGGCATGGTCGACAGGCTGGCGAGATAGGCGCGGCCGTCATGCTCGAAGGAATAGATGGCGCCGTCGGCGCGGCTGCGCGGGCGGGCGCCGAAGGCGACGGCCGGAAGCTCGTCCTTCAGCGAGGTCACATGCGTGAGTTCGATCCGATCCCGGTCGGTGGCGTAGCTCCTGGACAGGTCCGAAGCGGCGATCACCTGTCCCTGATGATTGAGCATGTAACTCAGCGAGCCGGTACTGACCCTGCGCAGGGCAAGGTATTGCCCCATATCCGTTAGCGTAAGATCCGTCGCCACGACGCCGAGAAGCCTGCCGCCCGCCTTGACCGGCGCCGTCACGGTGATGCCGATCAACCCCAGGGCAAAAAAGGCATCCGGATCGGTGATGGTCAGGGTATCGGCCGCCACCGTCGTGCGATACCAGAACCGCGTGCGGGGATCGTAGGTCGTGTCGCCAATTGTGCGGCCGGTCTCCTGGCCGTCGGCATCGAGGAAGACGTAGTGATCGGCGCGCGCCGGATCCTCCGCCGAATCGATCCAGCGGTCGGCGTAAACCGTTCCATCGGGCGGCGGCCGGCCTTGGACATCCACCATCGGGTCGATGCGCCGGGACTGGCGGAACGATCCGTCCTGCATGCCGACATAGACGCTGACGATCTTGCCGCTGTGTTGGAGAATGCTGGAGAAATACGGGATCGACCGGTTGTCGAAATAGAAGCTGGGCTGCTCCCCGCCGACCACCGCGGCCGATCGCATCAGCGACTTCAGCGCGTCGAAGTCGGTCTGAATATTGCGGATGGCCTCGACCCGGAAACGCTCGACCAGTTCATGCGCATTCGCCTGCGCGGCGCGGTCGTTCAGCCAATAGGTCACGGCGAGCACGGCGACGGACACCGGCACCGTCAACAGGACGAATGCCGCAAGAATGCTGGGCCGCAGCCGCAGCAGTCTGCCTCCGAATCTTTCCGCCATTCCCCTGCCGATCGAAGCCGCAACAAGCTACAACATCGCAATTTCACCGTCCATGCGTGAAGGCCATGCGTGCGGGCCATGCATGCCGGCCATACGGGAGCGACAGGTCCTGGCGCCTCCAGGCATTCCGCCGGAGAAACTGGTTTTTGGAACAAGCACGTAAAAAAATGGCGCGCCCGGGAGGATTCGAACCCCCAACCTCCTGATCCGTAGTCAGGTGCTCTGTCCAGTTGAGCTACGGGCGCCCCGGTCTTCGCAGCGCAACGGCGCCTGCGCGAAGGCTGCGGACACTACTGAAATCGCTATGGCATGGCAAGCGCCAGACGGGCGTGACCTGCGCCCTGCGTGCGCCGTATTCTGGTGCCCGGTTTGCATCCGGATTTTTCGGGCGCGCATGCGCCCGCCGAGCGGCCCGCGCGGGGCCGCCAACTGGAGAACCCGAACCGGAGACGCCATGAAGCATTTCGCCAACCTCGTCCTGATACTCGCCGGGTTCGCCTGTCTGGCCGTGCTCGGCTTTCTCCTGATGCGCGGCGGAACGTTCCTTGCGGACGCCCCGGGCGAATCCGGACTGTCCGGGTCAATCGCATTCCTGGGCCTGCCGGCGGCCGGAACCGCCTTGTGTTTCGGCGCCCTCGCGTTGCGTGCGGAATGGCGCGGCCTGCTGGCCGCCTGCCTGATTGCCGCCCTGGTATCGGTCTACGGGGCTGAACTTTATCTGACCTATGCGGCCGACGATCCGGGCGAAGCGGCCAGCGCCGCGCGCGGGCTCAATCACGATTCGCGCAGCAAACTCGATGTCCTGCGCGACCTTCGCACCTATGGCATTACAGCCTATCCTTTCGTCCATCCCGCGCTGCTGCTCGCCCCGGGCGGGGACGGCCAATCCCATTCCGTCATCCGTATCGACGGCGCGGAGGTTCAGCCCGTGGGCGGTATCGGGAGGGTGGTCACCGTGGTTTGCCGCGAGGTGGGAGCGTATCTGATCTATACCGCCGACCGCCACGGCTTCCACAATCCACCTGACGCATGGCCGACCGCAGGCGGCATGGCCGATATCCTGGCGATCGGCGATTCCTTCGCCCAAGGGCAATGCGTGCCCGACGGCCAAGGCATGATATCGCGGTTGCGCGAGACTGTTCCGGCGACGGTTTCCCTCGGCGCCGGCCATGACGGGCCGCTGCTGATGCTGGCCGCCCTGCGCGAGTTCGGCGATCGGCTGCGCCCGCCGGTGGTGCTCTGGCTCTTCTATGAGGGGAACGACCTGATTATCGACCTGCCGCGCGAGCGCCGGAGTCCGCTGCTCATGCAATACCTCGCCCCGAGTTTCGGTCAGAATCTGGCAAACCGGCAGGGCCCGATCGATGAAGCCCTTTCGGCCTATGCCGACGAACAACTGATTGCGACCGCGGCGGAAGAGCGCGATGCTGTGCGCCGCCGTCTGCTGGGTATCGCCAAATTGCACGGTTTGCGTCAATTGCTGGGCGCAACGACATCCCCCCCCGAGCCGGACCTCGCCTTGTTCGAACGCGTTCTCGCCAGGGCACGGGACGACGTGCATGGCTGGGGCGGCCGCATGGTCTTCGCCTATCTGCCGTCCTGGAACACCCTCTTCCGCCCGACCGCGTCCTTGGACCGGATGCGAGAGGACGTGCTCGACATCGCCCACCGACTTGACCTTCCGGTGGTCGATCTCCTCCCCGCTTTCGACCAGGCCGCCGACCGGCATGCTCTGTTCTACTATCCGGGCTCGCATTACAGTCCTGAAGGCCATGCCCTGGCCGCGCACGAAATCGGCGAGGCATTGGAGGCGGGGGAGGCGGGCGATCGGTTGCGATAAAGCCGGGACTGAATCCGCCGGCGAATACGGGAGTAATTCAAAGAGCGGATCGCCCGATGAGGTTGATTTTTAGGCCTCGCGGGGGCGAGTATTGAGGCTCGGGGGCAATTTAAAGTATTACCGGAACGAAACAGCCATAAGCGTTGCAAATCGCTCGCCTTACTGGCATGGTCGCCATGGTGAGAAGGGGGATTCCGACTTGTCCAAAGTATTAATGGCGACGCAAGGGTAGTCATGAGACTAACCAGAACCTGCGCGGTCGTCTTTGGGGCGGCTATCGTCCTCGGAGGGTGTTCGTTTTCGGACGACGTGCTGTGGCCGTCATTGTCCGGCGAAGATCCTAAGGGGTCATCGGCAACGACCGGGGACGGAACGGTGATAGTCGGCCAGAACGGCGCGACCTCGGTGCAATTTGCCCAGGCGCCGCCGCCCTTGGGGACCACTGTCTATGAGCCTGTGAGGGTCGCGGCCGGCGCGCCGACGGGCACTTATGTCGGCCAGAAGGTCGAGGAGTTACGCGGCCAGTTGGTCCAACTGCAGACCGTGATTGGCAGCAACAGTGGCACCTTGCAGGGTCAGCGCGAACACACGGCGAGCAATGCCGAGGCCTATCACGCGCTGGTCGGCAATATCAATTCACGGCTGCAGATCGGCACGACGCCGAGCAACCCGATCCTGGTCAATCAGTGGAACCAGGCCCAGGGCCAGCTCGACCAGATCAATGCCGATGTGGGCGTCCTGAACCAGCTTTCGAATGACATCGCGTCCAACTCCGCGATGGCCGCCTATATCCTCGAAACCGTGCGCGCGACCTATGGGCTCGGCGGTGCGGTGGACGAGGACCATCAACAGCTCGCCATCCTCGAGGATGAGGTCAACAAGACCGTCGTCTCGATCGATCGACTGTTGAACGAATTGAGCGAGGATATTCGCCGCCAGAGCAGTTATGTCGGCCGCGAGCGCAGCAATCTCACGACCTTGTCCGTCGCGGTCAAGAATGGCGAGATGTTCGGCTCCAGCCTGCAGAACAGGGCCTTTGCCGGAGCCCCGCTGGCCGGCGGCATGGCGCCCGCGCAGCTCAGCTCGGCCGCGACCGGCCGCCCGCTGGTCGTGATCCGCTTCGACAACCCGAACGTCCAATATGAAGAGGCGCTTTATACGGCGATGAGCCGCGCCCTCGAACGGCGGCCGACCGCAACCTTCGAATTGGTCGCGGTCGCTCCCACTAAAGGCTCTTCGGGCGAAATCGCACTGTCCTCCGCCAATTCGAAACGTCAGGCGGAACAGGTCCTGCGGTCGCTCACCAATATGGGGCTGCCCGCCGATCGGATCAGCCTTTCGGCGACCACCAGCAGTTCCGCGCGCAGCAACGAGGTTCATATCTACGTGCGCTGATCGCGGAAACGGGAATCGAAAAGGGCGGCGTTCCGAAAGGGCGCCGCCCTTTTTCTTTGCCGGCGTTGCGAGACCCCGGACATGAAGCCTACAAAGAACGGTGTGCGGACAGTGGAGGCAGGCGAAGATGGCGGAGAGCGGCCCGGTCAAAAAGGACTTCCTCGTATCCTGGGAAGAGCTGCACCGGGACGCCAAGGCTCTGGCCTGGCGCCTGGTCGAAACCGAGTCCTGGGAAGGTGTCCTGGCGATCGCGCGCGGCGGCCTGGTGCCCGCGGCCATCGTCGCCCGGGAACTTGAGATTCGTGTGATCGAAACCGTTTCGGTGTCCAGCTACGATCATCAAGACCAGGGCGAAGTGCGCGTCCTGCGCGCGCCGGCCCGGGACACGAATGGCGACGGATGGCTGATCGTCGACGACCTCGTCGATACCGGGCGCACGGCCGAGGTCGTCCGCCGCATGTTCCCCAAGGCCCATTTCGCCACGGTCTATGCGAAGCCGGCGGGCCGGCCGATGGTCGATACCTTCGTCACCGAGGTCAGCCAGGACACCTGGATTCATTTCCCCTGGGATCTGTCGCCGCAATTCGTCCAGCCTATCGTCGGCCTGCGCGGCGCACGCTGAGGTGAGGCGAACGCCGCTCCCCGCGACCGGCCTGGCCCTTCTCGCCTTCATCACCCTCGGCTGGGGCCTGAACTGGCCCGCCATGAAGATCGCCCTGGCCGAGGTCGAGCCCTGGACCTATCGCGCGACCATGGGGGTGGGCGGCGCCATTTGCCTCTTCCTGCTCGCCCTGGCCGTGCGTCAGCCGCTCGCCATTCCCCGGCGGGAATGGTCCGCCATGGTGATCGCGGCTCTGCTCAACTTCACGATCTGGCAGGCCGCCGTCGCCTTCGGCGTCGCCATCATGCAATCCGGCCAAGCCTCGGTGATTACCTTCACCATGCCGCTTTGGGCCGTCTTGTTCAGCGCGATTTTCCTGGGCGAGCGGCTCGGGCCGCGCAAGCTGATCGGCGTCGCGATGGGTGTCGGCGGGGTCCTCCTGCTCGCGGTGGGAGCCGAGGATTCAGCCGCCATCCGCCCCCTGGGCGTGGTTTTCGTGCTCTGCGGCGCGATCTCCTGGGCGGCGGGCACGGTCTATATCAAACATGCCCGGTTCAGCGCGCCATCCATCACCCTCGCGGCCTGGCAGGTCACCATCGGCACCCTGCCCATGGTGCTGATCGCGTGGTTCCTCGAAGACCTGAAAATCAGCCATGCCAGCACCGAGGCCATCGCGGCGATGGGCTTCACCGTGCTGATTCCCTTCGTGCTGTGTTACGCGGCCTGGTTCAAGGTGGTCAGCCTGTTTCCGGCCGGCATCGCCGCCGTCGGCATCCTGCTGGTTCCCGTCGTCGCGGTGTTCAGCGGCGCCCTGGTTCTGGGTGAGGATCCCGGGTGGAGCGGCTATGGCGCCCTGCTCCTCGTGCTGGCGGCGCTCTATCTCGTCCTGCTACGCCCGGACCCGGACCGAGACAAGGACAGGGAGCCTTCGGCATGACGGTCACGCTTCACACCATCGGCTATCAGGGGCGCGATCCCGAGAGTTTCGTCGCGGCGCTGATTGCGGCTGGGATCGCGACCCTGATCGACGTCCGCGCGGGGCCCCATTCACGCAAGCCCGGCTTCTCGAAATCCCAGCTCGCCCAGCATCTGCAAGAGGCGGGCATCGCTTATCTGCATCTCGTCGCGCTGGGCAACCCTCCCGCAGGGCGCGAAGCGGCCAAGGCCGGTCGGATCGAAGACTACCGCCGTGCGATGGGGGGCCAGCTCGACAGCGAAGCGGGCCAGGGCGACCTGCGCAATGCCGCCGGGTGCGCCGCCGCCTCGCCGAGCTGCCTGATGTGTTTCGAGGCCGATGCCGCCCAATGCCATCGCAGCTTGGTCGCGGCGCGGCTGGCCGACCAGCACGGTTTCCAGATTAATCATATCCCGGGCACGGAGCGTCAGACCGCCCTGCCCCTATAGGCCGAAGCTTCAGGCCCCGACGGCGATATTGTCGATCAGGCGGGTACGGCCGAGCCAGGCCGCCGCCAGCAGCCGCGCGGGACCGCTGGCATCCGCGACCGGCGCCAACGACCGGGCGTCGCGCAATTCGAGATATTCGACCCGGTCGAAACCGCTATCGACCAGACGCCGTCTGGCGCCGGCAATCGTCGCCCCGACACTTTCGCCCCGCTCGATCGCCGCGCCCAGCGCGACCAATTCGCGATAGAGGCCCGGCGCGATCTCCCGCTGCCTCGGGTCGAGATAGACGTTGCGCGACGACAGGGCCAGACCGTCCGCTTCGCGCACCGTGGGCACGCCGGCGATCTCGACGGGAATGTCCATATCCGCCGTGACCCGCTTGATGACCTGGAGCTGCTGGTAGTCCTTTTCGCCGAAGAAGGCGACATCCGGCAGGGCCTGGAGCAGCAACTTGCTGACCACCGTCGAGACACCGTCGAAATGACCCGGCCGGTGGCCGCCGCAAAGACCCTCGGACACGCCGGCGACATGAACCGTGGTGGCGAAGCCGGCGGGATAGATCTCTCCCACCCCCGGCGCGAAAAGCAGATCCGTCTTATGGCTGCGGAGCTTGGCGGCATCCGTCTCCTCCGCCCTGGGATAGGCGTCGAAATCCTCCGTCGGTCCGAATTGCGCCGGGTTGACGAAGATCGTCGCGATCACCCGGTCGCAGCGCGCTTGGGCGGCGCGTACCAGGGCAAGATGGCCGTCATGCAGCGCCCCCATGGTCGGCACCAGGCCGATGGTCTGCCCCCCGATCCGCCAATCAAGCACTCGCGCGCGCAGGCTGACGACGGTGCGCACGGTTTCCAGCAGCGCGCCGGGGGCCGGCTCGGCCGCACCGGGCCGGGCGCTCACGTCTTGCCACCTGTTTTCCGAACCTCCGCCTTGTAGACATGATCCGGACCGGGAAAACGCCGGTTGCGTACATCCTCGCCATAGGCTTCGGCGGCAGCCCGAACCGTTCCGGCCAGATCGGCATATTTGCGCACGAAAGGCGGCGTGAACTCCGGGATCAAGCCCAGCAGGTCGTCGGTCACCAGTATCTGCCCGTCGCAGCGCGGCGAGGCGCCAATGCCGATGGTGGGCACGGCGACCCTTTCCGTGATCTCCTCGGCCAGGGTCTCGATCGTGCCCTCGACCACAATGGCGAAAGCCCCTGCCGCGGCAACGGCATCGGCATCGGCCGCGATGCGCCGCGCCTCCTCGGGCGCGCGGCCGCGTGCGCCGAATCCACCGAACATGTTCACCGCCTGGGGGGTCATGCCGACATGACCGACAACCGGAATGCCGCGCGCAGAGAGAAAGGCGATGGTTTCGGCCATGGCCACGCCGCCCTCGAGCTTGACCGCCGCCGCGCCTGTTTCTGCCAGAACCCGCGCAGCGCTGTGGAACGCCTGCTGGGGGCTCGCCTCGTAACTGCCGAACGGCAAGTCGACCACGACGAGAGCGCGATCGGCCGCGCCGGCGACAGCCCGGCCATGGCGGATCATCGTCTCCAGATCGACCGCCACGGTATCCGGCATGCCGTAGACCACCATGCCAACCGAATCGCCGACCAGAAGCATATCGACCAGAGGGTCCAGGAGGCGCGCAATGGGCGCCGTATAGGCGGTGAGGCATACCAGCGGATCGCCGCCCTTCGCCGCGCGCAGGCGAGGCACGGTCATGCGTTTCGGCCGGCCATTGGTCATGCAGCCACGTCTCCCGTTCGTCCGGGACCCATCGAGCGAAGGGCGCGAAGGATCATCGATGCGGCGATTTCATCACGCTTATGCCGCATTGCACAATAACCTTTCGCGACTGCGTGATTCACCCCGGCCGGAGGCCGGTTGTCCGCCGGGAGGGTTTCGACCAGACTGCGGTCAGAATGATTACACCTCTTTTCTCCCGCCCGATCCGCTTGTTTCTTCTCGTCTTCCTTCTCGCCGGCCCGGCGGAAGCGGCGGAGCGGTTCCTCGTCGCGACCGCCAATCCCCATGCCAGCCGAGCGGCCCAGGAGATCGTGACGATGGGCGGCAGCGCCGTCGATGCTGCGATTGCGGCCCAAATGGTGCTGACCCTGGTCGAGCCGCAATCCTCCGGCATCGGAGGCGGCGCCTTCCTGCTCCACTACGATTCCGAGACTGGCAAGGTCAGCGCCTATGACGGCCGGGAGACGGCGCCGGCGGGCGCCACGCCGGACATGTTCCTGAACGGCGATGGCGAGCCCAAGGGCTTCTACGAGGCCGTGGTCGGTGGCCTGTCGGTCGGTGTTCCCGGCGTGCTGCGCATGCTCGAGCTTGCCCATCAGGACCATGGGAAACTGCCTTGGGGCCGGGATTTCGGACCTGCCGTGCGCTTGGCCACCCTGGGCTTCCGGGTTTCCCCACGGCTGCATGGCCTGATCGCAGCGGACAGCCATCTCAAGGCCTTTCCGGCGGCCCATGACTATTTCTACGATGCCGCCGGTCAGCCCCTCGCAGCCGGCGCGAAGCTGACGAATCCGGAACTGGCGGCGACCTTCCGTGCCATCGCGGCGGGCGGCGCGCGCAGCTTCTACGACGGCCCGATCGCCGAGGATATCGCCCGCACCGTTCGCCATGCCACGATCAATCCCGGCACCCTCTCGACCGCCGATATCGCCACCTACGAAGCCAAACGACGCGAGGCCCTGTGCCGCGACTACCGCGAATGGCGGGTCTGTGGCATGCCGCCGCCGACCTCCGGCGGCCTCACCGTTCTGCAAATTCTCGGCATTCTCGGGAATTTCGATCTCGCCTCCCTCGCCCCTGGCTCGGCGCAGACGGTGCATCTGATTTCGGAAGCCAGCCGGTTGGCCTATGCCGACCGCGCCGTCTATATCGGCGATCCGGATTTCGTCTCGGTGCCGGTCGGCGCGATGCTTGACGCCGCCTATCTCACCGAAAGGGCCACGATGATCCGGCCCGATCGGAGTATGGGCGAAGCACCGGCCGGATTGCTGCAGGACCGCGCCGAAGCGCCGCCGCAATCGCAAGGCTACGAGGGCCATTCGACCACCCATCTGGTCATCGTCGATCAGGAGGGCGACGTCGTCTCCATGACGTCGAGCATCGAAAACGCCTTCGGCTCACGCCTGATGGTGCGGGGTTTCCTGCCCAACAACCAGCTCACGGATTTCTCCTTCCGGCCGACCGCCGGCGGCCAGCCGGTCGCCAACGCGGCCGCGCCGGGCAAGCGGCCGCGCAGCTCGATGAGCCCGATCATCGTGCTCGACCGCGAGGGCGGCTTTCGCTATGCCATCGGCTCTCCCGGCGGCTCGCGGATCATCGCCTATGTCGTAAAGGCCCTGGTCGGCGTGCTGGACTGGGGGCTGGATGTCCAATCCGCGATCGACCTGCCGAATCACGCCAATCGCAACGGGCGGACCGAACTCGAACGCGGCACCGCCTTGGAAGACATCGCCGAACCGTTGCGCGAAATGGGGCACGATTTCGCGCTGGAGACGCTGACCAGCGGCCTCCACGGTTCTACACGCGCACCGGACGGCGAGATCGCGGGCGGGGCCGATCCTCGCCGCGAGGGGATGGTTATCGGGGATTGATCCGGCGTGGCAGCGCCGCCGCGTTTAGTGGCTTTCGCCGCGCTCCGCACGGTCGAAACCGTCCTTGATCAGATAGAAGATGAAGAGGACGGCGAAGGCGAACAGAATCAGGCCTGCCACATAGACCGGCTCTTCCTGCGCATGGGACGCGAAGAACAAACCGCCCAGCCCCAGAATGCCCATCGAAATTCCAAGAATCCAAATGCCGAATTCGCTCACGGCCGTGCTCCCTCAACGGTTCCTTGATCGCCGGGGCGTATCAAAAGCAGATGCGCCGCCGCCGTGCAACCGGTCCTTACCCTTATCGGCGCCCTATTCCGCCGCAGCCGACATCGCGGGAAGCAGAAGCAAAAAGCTCGTGCCCTCGGGTCCCGTCTCCTGCAGCACGATATCCCCGCCATGGGCGCGCATGAGTTCGCGCGCGATGGCGAGGCCGAGCCCGGTTCCGCCCGGCCGGGCCGAGCCCTCGAAAGGTCGGAACAGGCGTTCGCGTGCCTTTGGCGGCAAGCCAGCGCCGTCGTCCCGGACCTCGATAACCCAGCCCTTGCCGTCCATTCGGGCCGAAACCCGCACCCGCGCCGCGCCCGCTTCCGCCGCATTGCCCGCGAGATTCGCCAGCACCCGGAACATCTGCTCGCGATCGGCGTCCAGAACCGAGCCCTTCGGCACGGCATTCTCGCAGAGACATGCGCCCGCCATGCGCAGGCCGATCTGCTCGCCCACCTCCTCAACCAATTCGTACAGGTCGAAGCCCGCCCTGACCGGCGCCTTTTCCGCCCGGGCGAAATCCAGGGTCTGGGCACAGAGCTGGGCGGCCTTGTCGATCGTGCCGACCAGGGTCGGTGCGATGCGCCGGACCTCCGGGTCATCCACCATCGCCAGCCGGTCGGTCAGCAGATGCGCGGTCGCCAGGATGTTGCGCAGGTCATGGTTGATCTTGGTGACGGCGGCGCCCAGGGCGGCGAGACGGGCCTTCTGGCGCAGCGAGGTGCGCACCCCCTCCTCCATATCGGCCAGGGCGCGCTGGACGACGCCGATTTCGTCCGTGCGGTTGGATTCGGGCATCGCGGTTTCTGGATCTTCCGGATTTTCACGAAACTGCATGATCGATTCGCTGACCCGGCGCATCGGATAGACGATGAGCAGCTGCAGGCTTAGATAAACCAGCGCCGCGGTGATCATGGAAATCAGGATGGAAAGCGCCAGGATGCGCTCCGAGTAATCGATCATCGCCATCCGCATCGGCGCCTCGTCGATCACGATCTCGACCATTGTGCCGGGATCCTTCGGCGACACCCCGCGCACGCGGATCACCCGGTTGCCCGTCATGGCCAGAACTTCGAAGGCATTGGCGAGAAAACCCGTGAAACTGCCCTGGCGGAGATCAAACTCGGCATCGAGCTTCGGCGGCATGGCGACGCCGAGCATCAGTTCCTTGGCCGAGCCTTCGCTAGAAAGCTCGATTGAATAGGCGCCGGCATGGGCCAGCAATTCGGCCTCGAGCGTCTTGCCGATCTTGTGATCCGGCGCGGCCTCGAGGGCCAGGGTCGCGATATGGGCGGCGGCGATCCGCTCCTCCAGATAGACCTTGCGGAATCGGCCGATGGACGGTGCGTAGATCAACACTTCGGCCAGCATGACGAAGGCGATGGTCAAGACCAGCAGGCGCGCCGAAAGGCTGCGGTAGAGCGGCGGAAGGGACAGTTTGCGCGCGGGCATCAGGCGCGAAGTATATCAGAGCCCCGCCCCGCAACGCATCTTCACGCGCGGGCATCCTTCTGGGCGGATTCCCGGCCTAGTCGACGGTGAAATCGAGCTTGCGGGTGAACTTCCGGCGCCCTTCGGGATCGGCGGTGATGTATTCGCTGGAGACCGCGTCCCAGTTGTCGCCAATCACCTTGCGCACCGCCACCGGCTGGCCCTCGGCCGTTCCAGCGCTGATGATCAGATGATAGCTGCCCGGAGGCAGGCCCGACTTCTCGATCTGGAAAGGCCCGGCAGGGAACTGTCCGCTCTCGACCCCGACGATTTGTTAGGCGCGGAACCTGTCACCCACAACTCTGACCGTGAACTTGAGGCCATCGGGCAGGTTGGTCTGGCCGTACACCAGAACGGCGCCGTTTTCGGAATAGCCGAACCGCCCCTTGAATTCGACTTCGAAGGCTTGGGCCCGCGAAGCCAGCATCGCCATCGAAAGCAAAAACAGGATCGCGGCCAGCTTCGTCCTGGTCATTCCCGTGCTCCCCGATTCGGGGCGTTTTGGCGCGTCTTGAAGCGCCGCGCCTTGGCGCGATTGCCGCAGACCTCCATCTCGCACCAGCGGCGGCTGCCGTTTTTCGAGCGGTCGACGAACAGCCAACCGCAGCCGATACCGGGGCATTCCTTGACCCGGACAGGATCGCTGGCCGTCAACACGTCGGCCGCTGACTGGGCCACGGGCCAGAGCATCTGGTCCAATGCGTCGGGCGTCTTCTCCCAACCCCAGGCAACTCGTCCGTCTTCGACCTCCAGACGCCGATGGCGCATGGCCGCTGCCAGAGCCGCGTTGATATCCGTGATCGGATCGGGATCCGGCACGCGGCCCACGGCGCGTGCGGCGAAGGCCTGATGGATGGCCGCCCGCAATGCGGCGGCGCGAGCCACCGCGGTTTGCGCCTCCTTCAGCCGGCCGCGCGCCTCGCCCAGCAGATCCGCCGCGCGCGGTTCCGTCAGCAGTCCGCCTTGCGCAGCCCATGCCACCAGGGCGGCGTAACTGTCGATGCGTTCGATCGGCGCCGGATCCATGCGGCCGCTCAGGGTGTTCGCGAAATCCAGGCAGATTGCACCGGCGAGATATTTCGGCGGGTGTGCGGAGCGGACGGTGTCGGAGCGTTCCATGCTAGGTCTCCACGAAGAACCGGTCGAGCGCATCGGCCACCGCGACAGGCTCGTCATCCATGACGAAATGCCCGCCACCGGCCACGCGCGTCTGGTGCGAATCGGGAATCAACCGCTCGAGAGCGTCGCCGCGTTCCGGCGCCGTCCAACTGTCCTCGGTTCCCCAAAGAATGAGTGTCGGAACTTCGATTCCCGTTACCGCCTCTTCGGCCTGGGCCATTTGCACATCCGACATCTGACCGACGAAACGGTAATAGGCGGCCTGGCCCGCCGCACCCGTCCAGGGTTTGCGATAGGCCTCCACCACAGTATCGGGCATCGGTCGGAAATCCGCACTGCGGATCTGGATTGTCAGGATCCCCTGGTAAAGCGCCGGCGGCATGGTCCGGTAGGCTTCGATATGACTTTGGACATGCCGGGTATTCTCGGTGACGCAGGGCCGGACGATGGCGGCCGAGAGCAGGGCGATCCTGCGGAATCGGGGCGATGCCGCATGGGCCATGGCGACCACCGCCGCGCCGATGTCATGGCCCGCGATCTCGGGCCGATCCAGGCCCCAATGGTCGAGCAATCGATTCAGGACCCGCGCCTGGCCGCGGATGAACATGTCCTGGCCTTCGCGCTGCGACGAGGCGCCGAAACCCATCATGTCGAAGACATAGACGGTCCGGGACTCCGCCAGACGCGGCGCGACGTCACGCCAGACGAAGGAATTGCTGGGAAAACCGTGAACCAGAACCAGCGGAGGGCCTTCCCCGAACCGGTCCCAGGCGATTTCGTCCTCGCCGAAGGCCGCGCGCCTGCTGAGACACCAAGCCGACATGTGCATTCTCGCTCGAACACATCACTAACCTATAAAATTTATTTTACTGGTTAATAATGTGATGGGCAAGCCTGAACGCAAACGGCGCGCCCTTTTGGGGCGCCCCGAGAAGCCGTTCGAAAGAAACGGACGAGGACTATTCGGAGACCTTTTTGGCCGCGCAGGGGTTGCACGGATTGCACGCCTTCTTGGCCGCGCAGGGATTGCACGGGTTGCAGGCCTTCTTGGCGGCGCAAGGGTTGCAGGCAGCCAGCTGGACCGGGGCCACGCCTTGGGCGGCGGAAACGGCGGTTGGCAACACGGCGACGGACGCCGTCAGGGCGGCGACGCTGATCGCGGTAACGGTCTTCTTCAACATGAGAACCTCCTCGAGTGTCCGGATCGGACGATGTTCTTGACGATGTGCGCGGCCCCGACCGGAGGGCCCGGCCGCTGCTATCTATGTAGCGCCTGACCCGGCACGCGCGGAGTCAACTTGCCTTCACCTTCGCGTGAAGCGACGCACGGTTGCGTGATCGGGCGACGCCCGATCCGCTTGCGATCAGCCGAATTTCGCCAGGAATCGGACGATTCGGCGTGTCCGCTCGCTGAACAGCTTGGGCATGTAATAGGACCCGGCGGCGCGCTTGTTCGCTTCGCCCAGTGTGGGATAGGGCGCGATCGCCTGGGCCATCGCGCCGATCTTCAGGCCCTCCGCCATGGCCAGCACCCAGGGCTGGATCAACTCGCCCGCCTGACGGCCGGCGATGGTCGCGCCCAGAATCCTGCCCTTCGGTGTGATCACCACCTTGACCAACCCGTCCGTCTCGCGTTCCGCCTGGGCGCGATCGTTCTCGGCGAAGGCCCAGCGCAGCACGTTGATCTTTTCGCCCGCCTCGCGCGCCGCCGCTTCGGTCAGACCGACATGGGCCAGTTCCGGATCGGTATAGGTGACCCAGGGAAAGGCCTTGACCGCGGCCTTGGCGGGCAGGCGGAACAGAGCGTTCTTGATCACCACCCCGGCATGATGGCCGGCCATATGGGTGAACTGCAGCCCGCCGATACAGTCGCCGATCGCGAAGACATGCCGGTTCGTCGTGCGCAGCCGGCTATCGACCGTCACGCCGCGCGGGGAATATTCGATCCCCGCCTCGTCCAGGCCCAGCCCCTCGACCGTTGCCTTGCGCCCGACCGCGATCAAGAGATGCGAGCCTTCGAGCCATTCGCGGGCACCCTCCGCATCCTCGACCGCCACGGCCACATCCTCGCCGCGTGCCTCGACGGCCACGACCTTGACGCCTTCGCGCAGCGCAACGCCCTCCGCCAGCAGCCGGTCGCGCACGACTTCGACCAGCTCGGGATCGTCCTTGGGCATGATTGTCGCCATCTCGACCACCGTGACGGCCGCGCCCAGGCGGCGATGGGCCTGGGCCAACTCGCAGCCAATCGGCCCGCCGCCGATCACCAGAAGATGGCGCGGCAGAACGCCATTCTCGAAGATCGTCTCGTTGGTGAAATGGGCCGTTCCGTCGAGGCCCGGAATGGGCGGAACCAAGGGCTTGGACCCTGTCGCGACGACGAATCGCCGGGCGCGCACGGTCGCATCGCCGGCGACGACTTCGCGCGGCCCGGTGAAGCGGGCTTCCCGGGTCAGGACGCGCACCCCCAGCCCCTCGAACCGCGCCACCGAATCCATCGGCGCGATCGCTGCGACCACGCCGCGCACATGATCCCTGACCGCGCCAAAATCGACTTCCGGCTCGCTCGCGCCGATGCCGAAACGGCCGGCCCCGCGCATGGCCTGGGCCGCGTGTCCCGCCGCCAGCATCGCCTTGGACGGCACGCAGCCGACATTCAGGCAGTCGCCGCCCATCGCGCCTTTCTCGATCAGCACGACGGAGGCACCCATCTGGGACGCGCCGGCCGCAACCGAAAGACCGGCCGAACCGGCACCGATGATGCAAAGATCGGGATTCAGGGTTTCTGCCAAGACAATTTCTCCATGCGGCGCAGCCGCTCTAGCCGGCCGTCGGGTCGCCGCTGTGCCGGTTCCGGATCAGACGGTAGCCGACGGGCACCAGGCTGAGCAGGGCCAGGCCGACGATCGGAATGAGGATCGCTGGTTCGAAGATGATGCCGAGATCGGGCGCGGCACCGGCGTCGAACACCGCACCCAATCCATTGCCGACGCTGGCATAGACGAACCCGCCCGGAATGATTCCGAGAAAGGTGCCGATGACATAGGTGCGAAGACGCACCCCCAGAAAGGCCGGCACCAGATTGACCATCCAGAAGGGAAAGAGCGGCACGAGACGGAGCACCAGCAGGTAGCTTAAGGCGTTGCGCCGAAAGCCCTCCTCCATGCGGCGGACCATGCCGGCTTTGACACGGCGGCGCAGAAAATCGCCGAAAGCCGAGCGCGCGGCGAGAAAGACGGCGACCGCCCCGACCGTGGCACCCAGCACGGCGCAGGTGGTCCCCGCCAGGGCGCCGAACAGGAACCCGCCCGCGATGGTCAACAGCAGGCCTCCAGGCACGGATAAGGCCGTCAACACGGCATAGATCAGGATATAGATCAGCGCCGCCGCGACCGGTCCTTCGGCGACCCATTGCTGCAACGTCCCGCGGTGCTCGCGCAGCTGATCGAGGCTGATATAGGAGTCGAGTCCCAGGGCGAAGAAGGCGCCGAAACCAAGGGCGAGCAGCGCCAAGGGCACAAAGCGGCGGATGCCGGAAACGGTGTCGGGCCTGAGAGTCGCGTCTTCTCGCATCGCACCCTTCCGGGGTCTGGACCGGGTTTTGCCCGCCGGATTCGTCGGCACCGACGCGGCCTTTCATCCTCGCGGGCTATATAGCGGCCGCCCGGGGACACAACCAGTCACCTTGGCGTGATATCCTGGGAGAGAGCAGCGGCTCTTCGCGGGGCGGCGGGATCAATTGACTTGGGGAAGCCGACCGCCTATACACCGTGGCCCTGATTACCCAGCTGGTTTTTCTAGCAGATTTCCGTGGAGTTTCGGACGTGAAACGTACATTCCAGCCGAGCGGCCTGGTCCGCAAGCGGCGGCACGGTTTCCGCGCCCGCATGGCCACCAAAGCCGGTCGCCGGGTGCTGTCTCAGCGTCGCACCAAGGGGCGCAAGCGCCTCTCGGCCTGACCCATGCGGGTGGCCTTGCGTCGACTGAAGCGCCGCCCCGAGTTCCTGCGAGTCGCCGGAAGCAAGCGTAAATGGGCCGCCCCCGGGCTAGTCCTTCAGGTCGGTCGCGCCCAGCCCGCCGAGGGTGAAGGCAACGCGGCGGAATGCGGCCTGGGCTTTACGGTTACCCGCAAGGTGGGCATCGCCGTGGTGCGCAACCGGGCCAAACGACGACTTCGGGCCGCGGCCGAGCGTGTCTTTCCGCTTCACGCCGCGCCCGGACGGGACTATGTCCTGATCGGACGGAAGGGAACGCTCGATCGCCCCTTTCCGGCCCTGATCGCGGACATGGAAGCCGCCCTGCGCCGAACCGACGCTTGGCGCGACGACGGAGAAGAGACCGGATGAGGCCCATCGCCATCCTTTTGAAGGCCCTAATCCGCGGCTATCAGCTCGCGATTTCACCCTTGCTGCCGCAGAGTTGCCGTTATCATCCGACCTGTTCCGCCTACGCTGTCGAGGCGATCACACGCCACGGGCCCGTGACCGGGCTTTGGCTCGCCGGGCGACGCCTTCTTCGCTGCCACCCTTGGGGCGGTTCGGGTTACGACCCGGTCCCCGAAAGCCGGCCCGGCCTGGGCCGCGCGGCGCGTTCCTAATCACCCGGACCGACCGGAGCCGATACCGACAATGGACCAGCGCAACCTCTTCCTCGCCATCGGCGTCACCCTGGCGATCATCATCGCCTGGACGATGCTCTACGAGCAGCCGCGCGTGCGCGAGCAACAGGCCCAGATTGCCACGCAGCAGGCGGCCCAGCCGGCGGACTCGCCCTCTGTCACGCCCACGGTGCCCGGCGCGGGCGGCGGGACGACCACCGCCCAGGCACCGACGGCGAGCCGCGAGCAGACCCTGGCGGAGACGCCACGCCTGGCCATCGACACGCCGCGCCTCAAGGGATCGATCGCCCTGCGCGGCGGTTATCTCGACGATCTCATTCTGCGCGACTACCACGAGACCACCGACCCCACGAGCCCGCCGATCACGCTGCTTTCGCCGATCGGCGACGAGCATCCCTATTTCGCGGAATTCGGCTGGGTCTCGACCGACGGCAACCCGGCGCTGCCGGACCGCGACACCCTGTGGCAGGCCGACCGCGACACCTTGACGGTGGACGCGCCGGTGACCCTGAGCTGGGACAACGGTGCCGGCCTCGTCTTCAAGCGCATCCTGTCGGTCGACCGGAACTTCCTGTTCACCGTGCGGCAGGTGGTCGAGAACGCCGGGACGGAATCCGTTTCACTCGCGCCCTATGGCCTCGTTTCGCGCTGGGACACGCCCGACGTCCAAAGCTTCTACATCCTGCATGAGGGGCCGATCGGCGCCTTCGACGGCGTGCTCGTGGAGGAAGATTACGACGACGTCCGGGACGACGGCTCGTTCACCTTCAAAAGCAACGCCGAGAAGCCCGGCGGCTGGATCGGCATTACCGACAAATACTGGCTGGTCGCCCTGATGCCCGACCAGCAGGCCCAGCTCGAAGGCAAGATCCGCTATGTCGGCGACGGCACGCGGGACAAATACCAGACCGACTTCGTCCGTCTCGACCTGGCGCCGATCGCGCCGGGCGAAAGCATCGAGGTGACGACCAATATCTTCGCCGGCGCAAAGGAAGTGAAGCTGATCGACAGCTATGCCGAAACGCTGGAGATCGTGCGCTTCGACCGCGCCGTCGGCTTCCGCTGGCTGTATTTCCTAGCCAAGCCGATGTTCTACGTCCTGGATTATTTCTACGGCGTGGTCGGGAACTTCGGCGTCGCCATCCTGCTGCTCACCGTCGCGATCAAGCTCCTGTTCTTCCCGCTCGCCAACAAGTCCTACCGGGCCATGGGCCGCATGAAGGCCTTGCAGCCCAAGGTCACGGAACTGCGCGAGCGGCTGGGCGACGACAAGCAGAAACTCCACCAGGAACTGATGGAACTCTACAAGCGGGAGAAGGCCAACCCGATGGCCGGTTGCTGGCCGATGCTGATCCAGATTCCGGTCTTCTTCTCGCTCTATGAAGTCCTGTTCATCACCATCGAAATGCGCCACGCGCCCTTCTTCGGCTGGATCACGGATCTGTCGGCCCCGGATCCGACGACGGTCTTCAACCTCTTCGGCCTGATTCCCTGGACGCCGCCGTCGATGCTGATGATCGGCGCCTGGCCGCTGCTCATGGGCATCTCGATGTTCCTGCAGCAGAAGATCAATCCGCAGCCCGCGGATCCGATGCAGGCCAAGATCATGATGAGTCTGCCCTTCGTCTTCACCTTCATCCTGGCCGGCTTCCCCGCGGGTCTGGTGATCTACTGGGCCTGGAACAACACGCTTTCGATCGCCCAGCAATGGGTGATCATGAAGCGCGCCGCCGCCGCCGGCGCGCCCGGCAGCCACGGCCGCCACGACGCCAAGAAGACCGCGCCGAGC
>JAQCGR010000283.1 GCA_027619995.1 Pseudomonadota bacterium
CCGTTTCCTTTTCGGGAAAAGCCCTATTGGCAGGCCAGGCGCGGCGCGAAGACCAAGCGGCGCCGATGCAGACGCCCGCGTATCGCCCCGACCAGGGAGCGGGTCGCGGCATCGGCCATCCGGGCCATCGAGGCGAACAGGGCACGGATCGCGGCGCCGCGCAGATCGCGCGCCTCGCGCAGATGCCGGGCGATGGTTTCGGGGCCGAGGGTGGGGTGTTCGATCATCGATCTCTCCTGCATTTCGAGGCGGGAGGCCGTGATCTAATTACACATGATTATTTAGATAATAGGATTTGAGAATTCAGGTTCTTTGCGCTATATGCACGAACAAGGGCCCATGACGGCCCAGAAAAGAAGTGGCCGGCGCACCGTACTGGCGCGCCGGCCTTCCGCCGGACCGATCCGCGGGGGGCGGACGGCGATCCGGCGTATTTTACGGCCCGTGGTCGGGCTTACTCGGTCTGGGTCTTCACGCTGGCGGAGCTGTTGAGGCTGGTGCCGAGCGTGGATTTGGAGGAACCGGCCTTGCCCGACATGCTGCTATCGGCATCGGCCTTCGCATCGGCATCGGCATCGGCATTCGCGCCCGCCGATGTCCCGGCCGAACTCGACGCACCTGTCGAGGTGCCGGAGTCCAGGGTGCTTTTGGACGTGCCGGTATCGACGGCGGCGCCGAGCGAGCTTTTCGCGGTTCCGGCGGTGTCGCTCATGGTCGCCTTGGCGTCGGTCTTGCTGTCCACGCTGATGCTGCCGGCGAGGGCAACGGCGGGCAGACAGAGCGCAATTGTCATGGCGGTGCTGAGAAGGATGCGTTTCACCATGGGGATGCTCCTTATTCTTGTTTCGTCGGTCGTCGGGGGGGATGCGACCTTGGAACCCAGGATGCGCGGCGCTGGACGCGGCGGCATTAACACACGACATATCGGCTCGGGACGGCCGGCTTAATGGAGAAAAAGGCGATGGAAACCGGTGCGGCGATGCGGCTTTTCGTGGCCGTGGTGGATGCCGGCAGCTTTTCCGAGGCGGGGCGTCGCCTGGGTCTGGCGCCGTCCTCGGTCTCGCGGGGTCTCGTCCCTGGAGGACAAGCTCGGCGTGCGCCTGCTCGACCGCACGACCCGCCGTCTGGCCCTGACCGAGGCCGGCCGCCTCTATCACGAGAGCGCCTCGCGCGTCCTCGCCGATATGGAGGCGGCGAACCAGGCCGTCTCGCGCTTCGAGGCCGCGCCCCGCGGCACCCTGCGTCTCAACACGGGCGTCGTCTTCGGCCGGCTGCATATCGCGCCCGCCCTGCCGGAATTTCTGCGCCGCTATCCCGAGATCATCATCGACCTGACCCTGACCGATAACTATGTCGATCTGGTGGAGGAGGGGGCGGACCTCGCGATCCGCATCGGCGAGCTGCGCGATTCCGCCCTGATCGCCCGCAAGCTCGCGCCCAATCGCCGCATCATCTGCGCCAGCCCGGCCTATTTCGAGGCCCATGGCCGCCCGGAAAAGCCGACCGATCTGTGCCAGCACAACTGCCTCGCCTACAAGTATCAGGCGGGCGGCAAGCTGGCCTGGCGCTTGCGGGCGCCGGACGGCGAGGACCATACCCTGGCGGTCGAAGGCAATCTCTACGTCAACAATGCCGACGCCCTCCACGCCGCCGCCCTGGAGGGATTGGGGATCGTCATCCTGCCGAGCTGGGTGGTCGGCCCGGATATCCAGGCCGGCAAGCTGTGCAACGCCTTCCCGGGCTGGCAGGTCACGCCGACCGCGATGGACACGGCGATCTATGCCGTCTACCCCCACAACCGCCACCTCTCGCCCCGGGTCCGCGCCTTCATCGACTATCTGGTCGAGATCATCGGCCCGCGCCCCTATTGGGAGGCGGGACTGGAGCTTTAGCGCGGGTGCGAACGCGGAGGGACACCCTTCGAGACGGCCGCTGCGCGGCCTCCTCAGGGTGAGGCCAAACCATCGTATTTCCTCATCCTGAGGAGCGCGCGTCAGCGCGCGCCTCGAAGGATGATTGGCACGGCTTTCCTATTCAGCGGCCCAGCAACTTCCGTCATCGCCCGGAGTAGCCCGTGCGATCCAGCGGCGCCATCCCAGGATTTCGCCGGGCTATGGTGAGATCGGGGGCGCGCCGCCATGCCGTGGACCCGCGCTGAATCCGGGCGTAGGCTTTCCGGACAGCTTCGATCGAAGGCCGCACCGAGGTTTGCCCCGAGGTTTTCCATGACCCCCGATGCCGTGCTTGCCCATGCTCCCCGCGTGCTCAGCCGCGCCCAGCGGGAAAGTTATTTCGACCGCGGCTATCTGCTGGTCGAGAACTTCGTCGATGCCGCCTGGCTCAACCGCCTGCGCGCGGTCACGGCGGGCTTCGTGGAAAAGAGCCGGGACTGGACGAAATCCGACGATCTCTTCGATCTATCGCCCGGCCACAGCCGCGATCAACCGCTCATCCGACGCATCAAGACACCCGAGGATCATTCTGAAATATATTGGAAATTCTCGAACGGTCCGATTGCCGACCTGGCCGCAGATCTGCTCGGCCCGGATATCGGCTTCCATCATTCCAAGCTGAACTTCAAATGGCACCGGGGCGGCGACGCCGTGTCCTGGCATCAGGATTTCCCCTTCTATCCCCATACCAACGACGCGGTCCTGGCGATCGGCGTCTATCTCCAGGATGTCGGCGAGGGGGATGGCCCGCTCGCCGTCCTGCCGGGCAGCCACAAGGGCCCGGTCTACCCCCACTACGATGCGGCCGGCGCCTGGATCGGCAATCTGGACGCGGCCGCCGTCGCCGGCCTCGACCTCTCGACCTTGCGCCACCTGACCGGTCCGGCGGGCTCCGTCACCGTCCATTCCGCGCGCCTCGTCCATGGCTCACCGCCCAGCCGAAAGGCCGACGGAAGGCCGCTGCTGATCAACGCCTACCGCGCGGCGGACGCCATGCCCTACACCCCCTA
Organism: Pseudomonadota bacterium; assembly: GCA_027619995.1. Taxonomy (GTDB): domain Bacteria; phylum Pseudomonadota; class Alphaproteobacteria; order CADEGL01; family CADEGL01; genus JABIRQ01. The sequence goes on from JAQCGR010000283.1 coordinate 2,963, forward strand.
TCCCCTGCCGGGCCGCCATGCGGGCGAGATCGTTCGCGGCCGGGCGGCGCGCGTGGCCCATCTCCAGCCGCTACCGTGCCGCATCCCGCCCGACTGGTCCGGCGGCTACACCTCCATCTTCGCCGCCCAGGCGGGCGAGGGGACGAAGGCGGCGGAATAGCGGACTACCATCGGCCACGCCCTCCCTGACCCTTCTCCTGTCCAGGGAAAGGGGACTGATTTCGTTCTGCGTGATTTGTTTCCCGTCCCCGCGTAGCGGGGGCTGCGCTTCCCGAGCGCAAGGCCACGGCAATTCGTGCCACTTGCCTTTCCCGCCTCTATAGCCCCTTCAGCACCTCGTGCCAGGCCTCGCGCAACCCGTCCCGAAACGCGGGGGCGGCGAGTTCGATCAGGGCGTCGCCGCGCTGGCGGACGGGCAGGGCGCGCAGATGGGCGATGCCGTGTTCGGTCACGACATAATCGGCATCGGCCCGGCTGACCGTGGCCATGGCGCCCTCGGCCAGGCGCGGCACGATGCAAGAGGCCTTGCCCTTGGCCGCCGTGCTGGTCAGCGCGAGAATCGAGCGGCCGCCGGGTCCGCGCCGCGCGGCGCGCACGAAATCGGCCAGCCCGCCTGTGCCGCTTACCTGCTTGCCCCGGATCGTTTCGCCGTTGCCCTGGGCGAAAAGGTCGATCTCGATCACCGTGTTGATCGCCCGGAAATTCTCGATCCGGCCCAGCACCTCGGGGCCATGGGTATAGGACACCGGGCGAAGGTCGATGCCCTCGCCCCCGGCGGCGAGATAGCGGTAGAGCCGCCCGGTGCCGATGGTCAGGCCCGTGACCGCGCGGCCCCGGTCGATGCTTTTCCGCGCCCCCGTCGCGACCCCGGATTCGATCAGCCCGATCGCCGAATCCGACAGCAGGCCGGTATGGATGCCGAGATCGCTATGCTTCGACAGCGCGGCCAGGATCGCCGCCGGGGCCGTGCCGATGCCCATTTCGATCGTATCGCCGTCGCCCACCAGTTCGGCGACATTGGCGCCCAGGGCGCGCAGGGTCTCGTCCGGCTCGGCCGTCGCCATCTCCAGCAATGGATCGTCCGTCTCGATCGTGAAATCGATATCCGCGATATCGATGACCGGTGCGCCCGGCGGCGCGGGCACGTTCGGATCGAGCGCCGCGATCACCTTCGCCGACCGCAAAACCGCGTCGGGGGTAAAGGCGGCCTCGACCCCCAGGCTGCATTTCCCGTTGGCGTCCGGCGGGGCGACTCGGATCAGGGCCAGGTCGAAACGCCGCGCGGCGACCCAGGCATGGGCGTCGAAATAATGCAGGGGCAGCAGGTCGATCCGCCCGGCCGCATGGCTTTCGGCCAGGTCGCGCGGCAGGAAAAAGGTGACCTGCCGGGCCTCGGGATGCAGGGCGGCCAGATCGCGACGATTCACGCCGGGAATCGTCGGCTGGACGAAGCTCACCCCGGCGGCGCAGTCCGGCGCGGCGGCGATGGCGTCGAGCAGGGCGGTCGGCTCGCTCGCCCCCGGCTGGACATAGACGGTCATGCCAGGCGCGAGGAGGCCCGGCAACTCGTTTGCGGAAATGGGTTTCGCCATGGCTCCCGAACGGAAAAGGCCCGCGCCGGGTCGCGGCGCGGGGCAATCCTAGGGCGGGTCCC
>JAQCGR010000015.1 GCA_027619995.1 Pseudomonadota bacterium
AGATATTGCCGATCCCGGCCACCACTTTCTGATCCAGCAGCGCGGCCTTGATCGGCGTCCGCCGTCCGGCCAGGGCGGCGGCCAGGGCCGGGCCGTTGAAGGCGTTGCCCAGGGGCTCCGGCCCCAAACCGGCCAGCAACGGATGCTCGTCGAGCGCATCGGCCGAGGCGAAGGTCATGAGACCGAAGCGGCGATGGTCGTTGAAGCGGACCTGGGTGCCGTCCTCGGTCTCGAACACGGCATGGTCATGACGGTCGAGCGGGCCGCCCGGCACCGGGCCGATGGTCATCCGCCCGCTCATCCCCAGATGGGCGATCAGGACCGTGCCGTCATCCATGGTCAACAGCAGGTATTTCGCCCGCCTCCCGATGGTCAGCACCCTTCGCCCGGTCAGCCGGGGGCCGAAATCCGCGGGAAACGGAATGCGCAGATCGGGCCGGCGCGCCTCCGCCCGGATCAGGCGGCGGCCTTCCAGGCGGGCGGCGAGGCCCCGGCGCACGGTCTCGACTTCAGGCAGCTCAGGCATGGCGCCAACCTAGCGCGTCCGGGGGGCCTGGGCTATCGTCCGGCGCATGAACGAAACCGCCCAGAAACCGACTCCGGAGCCGCATCCCGGCACCGATCCGGCTTCGCCGCGCGGCGAGGCCGATTTCGGCTTTCGCCGGGTTCCGGCCCAGGAGAAGGCGGGCATGGTCCGCGATGTCTTCGACCGGGTCGCGGGCCGCTACGACCTGATGAACGACCTGATGTCCCTGGGCGTACACCGGTTGTGGAAGGCGGCCATGATCGACGCGCTCGCCCCCCGGCCGGGCCAGCGTTTTCTCGATCTGGCGGGCGGTACCGGGGATATCGCCTTTCGCATCCATGACCGGATCGGCACCGAAGCCGCCCGCGCCCAGCCGGTCCAGGTCTGCGATATCAACGAAGCGATGCTGCGGGTCGGGCGCGACCGCGCCGTCGACCGAGGCATCACCGATGGGATCGCCTGGGTGACGGGGGATGCCGAGGCGCTGCCCTTCGACGATATGTGCGCCGATGCCTGCACGATAGCCTTCGGCCTGCGCAACGTGACCCGGATCGACCGGGCCCTGGCCGAAATCCATCGGACCCTGCGGCCCGGCGGTCGCTTCCTCTGCCTTGAATTCAGCCGTGTCGTCCTGCCCCTGCTGGGCGAGGCCTATGACCGCTATTCCTTCACCGTCCTGCCGGGCCTGGGGCGCATAGTGACGGGCGATGCTGAGGCCTATCGCTATCTGGCCGAGAGCATCCGGCGCTTTCCCCATCAGGAAGGTCTGGCCGAACGGATGAAAGCGGTCGGTTTCGAGCGGGTCGGCTGGCGCAACCTGTCGGGCGGCATCGCGGCGCTGCACACCGGCTGGCGTCTCTGACCGGCCCGCCATGGCGACGTTGACCTCCCCATGATCCGTTCCGCGCGCAATCTGCTGCGCCTCTTCGCCATCGCGCGGACCCTGGCGCGCCACGACGCCCTGTTTCCGCTCGAGCGGTTCGGCATCGCCCCCGCGGTGACCTTCGCCGCGCGCCTGCTGGCCTTTCCCGGCCGCCGGCGGCCCGGCCGGCCAGGCCAGCGCCTGGCCCGGGCAATCCAAGAACTCGGGCCCAGCTTCATCAAGGTGGGCCAGCTCCTCTCCACCCGTTCCGACCTGTTGGGGGAGGAGGTCGCGACGGATCTGGCCGAATTGCAGGACCGCCTGCCGCCCTTTCCCGGCGACGAGGCCAAGCGAATCGTGGCCGAGGAGCTCGGCAAGCCGCTGGAGGCCCTGTTTTCGGCCTTCGACGACGAACCGGTGGCTGCCGCCTCCATCGCCCAGGTCCATTTCGCCGTCACCACCGAAGGGCGCGAGGTCGCGGTCAAGGTCCTGCGCCCAGGCATCGAGGAGGCCTTCGCGCGCGATCTCGACCTCTTCACCTGGATCGCCGCCCTGGCCGAACGCACCCAGCCGGAACTGCGCCGCCTGAAGCCGGTCGAGGTCGTCCGGACCATGGCCGAGACGGTGCAGATCGAGATGGATCTGCGCTTCGAGGCCGCCGCGGCCTCGGAACTCGGCCAGAATTTCGCCGAGGACCCCAGTTTCCGGGTGCCGGAGATAGACTGGCCGCGGACCGCCCGCCGGGTCATGACCATGGAGCGGGTCGAGGGTATTCCCGTCGACGAGCGCGCGGCCATCGTCGCCGCCGGCCACGACCCGGACGCGGTCCTGGCCAAGGCCGCCGCCGCGCTCTTCACCCAAGCCTTCCGCGACGGCTTCTTCCATGCCGATCTGCACCCGGGCAACCTGTTCGTGGGCAGCGAGGGAGAGGTCGTCGCCGTCGATTTCGGCATCATGGGACGGCTCGACCGGCGGACCCGCCATTATCTGGCAGAAATGCTGATCGGCTTCCTCAACGGCGACTACCGGATGGCGGCGGAAGCGCATTTCCGCGCCGGCTATGTCCCGGCCCATAAATCCGTCGATGCCTTCACCCAGGCCTGTCGCTCGATCGCCGAGCCCATCCTGGGCCGGCCGCTGCATGAGGTCTCCATCGCCCGCCTGCTCGGCCAGCTCTTCCAGGTCGCCAAGATGTTCGAGATGGAAACCCAGCCCCAGCTGCTGCTGCTGCAGAAAAGCATGCTGGTCGCCGAAGGGGTGGGGCGCAGCCTGAACCCGAACATCAACATGTGGGAAATGGCCCGCCCCTCGATGGAGATCTGGGCGCGCGAGAATCTGGGGCCCCAGGCGCGGCTGCGCGACGCCGCAACCGACCTCTCCCGCGTCGCCGAACGGCTGCCCGCGGTGCTGCGCGATGCCGAGGACACCCTTGCCATGCTGGCCGATGGGGGTCTGCGCATTCATCCCGACAGCCTGCGCGGCCTGGCCGAGGCCGGACGCTGGCCGGGCCGCTCCTGGCCCTATGCCATGTGGGCGGCCATCGCGCTGCTGGCCGTCATCGCCGGGGCGCTGCTCTAGACTCGCGGCCGCGTTGCCAGCCATTCCGGTCCGCACTAGGTTATTCGCAGCTGCGAGACGGCCCAAGGAGGGCCCGCAATGCTTCACGGCAAACGCATTCTTCTGATCGTCGCGGGCGGCATCGCCGCCTATAAGAGCCTCGAGCTGGTGCGCCGGCTGCGCGAGCGCGGTGCCAGCGTGCGCGCGGTCCTGACTGCGGCCGGATCGCAATTCGTCACCCCGCTGTCGCTCTCCGCGCTGACCGAGGACAAGGTCTATAGCGAGCTGTTCTCGCTGACCGACGAGAGCGAGATGGGTCATATCCGCCTGTCGCGCGAAGCCGATCTGATCGTGATCGTTCCCGCGACCGCCGATCTGCTGGCCCGCATGGCCCAGGGCCGGGCCGACGATCTGGCGAGCACGGTCCTGCTGGCGGCCGACAAGCCGGTCCTGGCCGCCCCCGCCATGAACCACCGCATGTGGCTGCATCCTGCCACCCAGGCCAATATCGCGACCCTGACCGAGCGCGGCGTGATCTTCGTCGGCCCGGATGAGGGCGCCATGGCCTGCAACGAACATGGCCCCGGCCGCATGGCCGAGCCTCAGGACATTCTGGCCGCCGTGCTCAATCACTTCGCCGCCTCGGCTCCCCTGGCCGGGCGGCGCGCCCTGGTCACCAGCGGCCCGACCCATGAAGCGATCGATCCCGTGCGCTATGTCGCCAACCGCTCCTCCGGCCGCCAGGGCCATGCCATTGCCGCCGCCCTGGCGCGCGGCGGGGCCGATACAGTCCTCGTCACCGGCCCGACCCATGAGCCCGATCCGCCGGGCGTGACGGTCCGCCGGATCGAATCTGCGCGCGAGATGCTCGCGGCCTGCCAGGAGGCCCTGCCGGTCGATGTGGCGGTCTGCGCCGCCGCCGTCAGCGACTGGCGCCCGGCCGCCGCGGCCGATCAGAAGCTGAAGAAGAAGGGTGGCGAGGCTCCCGCCATCGAATTAGTCGAGAATCCGGACATCCTTGCCGGGCTGTCGGAACCCGGCAATCGCCGCCCGTCCCTGGTCATCGGCTTCGCGGCCGAGACCGAAAACATTGTCGAGCACGCCCGCGCCAAACGCGCGCGCAAGGGCTGCGACTGGATTCTGGCCAATGACGTGTCCCAGGGCACGGGTACTTTTGGCGGCGCGGAGAACACCATCCATCTCGTCTCCGCCGAGGGCGAGGAGGCTTGGCCGCGCATGACAAAGACAGCCGTCGCCGAAAGGCTGGCCGCGCGCATCGCGAAGCATCTCGAGGAGCCGGCGTGACCGGAAGCCCGGAATGAGCGCCATAGGGGTCGCGCTGCGCCGCTTGCCTCATGCCGAGGATCTGCCGCTGCCCGCCTACGCCACCCCGGATAGCGCGGGCATGGACCTCCACGCCGCCATCGCCGGGACGCTGGAGATCGCGCCTGGCTCGTGGCGGGCGGTGCCGACCGGCCTGGCCATCGCCCTGCCTGCCGGCTTCGAGGCCCAGGTCCGGCCACGCTCCGGCCTGGCCGCGCGTCACGGCATCACGGTGCTGAACAGCCCGGGCACGATCGACGCCGATTACCGGGGCGAGATCGCGGTGCTGCTGATCAATCTTGGCGCCGAAGCTTTCACAGTCGAACGCGGCATGCGCATCGCCCAGCTTGTCGTCGCGCCCGTCGCGCGCATCGCCTGGCACGAACGTGCCGAATTGCCCGACAGCGCGCGCGGCGAGGGCGGCTTCGGCTCGACCGGCACCGGAACGGAACGGCGGGGCGCGCGATGACCGACCCCAACCAGCTCGACGACGATCAGCTTCTGCGCCATGCGCGCACCGTCATCCTCGACGAGATCGGCGAGGAGGGGCAGACGAAACTGCTGGCCGCGCGGGTTCTGGTCATCGGGGCCGGAGGTCTGGGCTCGCCCCTGCTGCTCTATCTCGCCGCCATGGGGATCGGCACGATCGGCATCGCCGACGACGATCGGGTCGATATGACCAATCTGCAACGCCAGATCGTCCATGCGACCGACAGCGTCGGCCAGGCCAAGACCGAGAGCGCCGCCGCCGCGATCCGCCGCCTCAACCCCCATGTGACGGTCGAGCGCCACGATGCGCGGGTGACGGCGGAGTCCGCCGAGGCCCTGGTCGCGCGCTATGACCTGGTCGCCGACGGCTCGGATAACCCCTCGACGCGTTATGTCATGACCGACGCCTGCCACCGCGCCAAGGTGCCGTTGATCAGCGCCGCCGTGGTGCGTTTCGAGGGCCAGATCACGACCCACCGCTCCTTCGAGCCGGGCGACAATCCCTGCTATCGCTGCATTCATCCCAAGGAACTGCCGGACGATCTGCTGCCGCGCTGCGAGGAGGCCGGCATCCTGGGGCCGGCCGCCGGGGTGATGGGCACGTTGATGGCGGTCGAGGTGGCGAAGGAGCTATTGGACCTGGGCGAAAGCCTGTCCGGCCGCCTGCTGCTCTACGACGCGCTGACCCCCGAACTGCGTCCGATCCGGGTCCACCGCCGTCCCGGCTGCGTGCTCTGCGGGGACATGCCGGCTGGCTAGAGCCGCATTCTAATAGCTGAAAACGGGACTAGAACATCGCCTCGATGACGCGATCGGGCGGGGTATGGCCGTCGATGAAGGTCTTGATATTGATGATGACCTTCTCGCCCATATCGACCCGGCCCTCGATCGTGGCCGAGCCCATATGCGGCAGCAGGACGGCGTTGTCGAGGCCGAGGAGCTTGGGGTTGATCGCGGGTTCGCGCTCGAAGACATCCAGGCCGACGCCCGCGAGCTCGCCCGCGATCAGCATTTCGGCCAGGGCCTCCTCGTCGATTACCTCGCCGCGCGAGGTGTTGACGACATAGGCTTGCGGCTGCAGCAGCTTCAGCCGCCGGGCGGAGAGCAGATGATAGGTCGCCGGAGTATGCGGGCAATTGACCGAGACGATGTCCACATGGGCGAGCATCTGGTCCAGGCTCTCCCAATAGGTCGCCTCCAGCCCGCGCTCCAGGCTCTCGTGGACCCGGCGCCGGTTGAAGTAATGCACCGAAAGGCCGAAGCCGCGGGCGCGCCGCGCCACGGCGGTGCCGATGCGGCCCATTCCGATAATGCCCAGGCGCTTGCCGGAAATGCGGTGGCCCAGCATCCAGGTCGGGCTCCAGCCCTGCCATTCGCCGTTACGCACCACCCGCTCGCCTTCGGCGAGCCGGCGTGAACTCGCCAGGATCAGGGCCATGGTCATATCGGCCGTGTCCTCGGTCAGGACGCCGGGCGTGTTGGTGACCGTGATGCCCCGCTCACGCGCGGCGGCCAGATCGACATTGTCGACACCGGTGCCGAAATTGGCGATCAGGCGCAAACGCGGGCCCGCCTGGGTCAGGACGGCTTTGTCGATCCGATCCGTCACCGTGGGCACCAGCACATCGGCCTGTCGCGCCGCCTCGATCAGCTCGGCCTGGGACAAGGGCTTGTCGTCGCGATTCAGACGCGTGTCGAACAGTTCCATCATCCGGGTCTCGATGACCTCAGGGAGCTTGCGCGTGACCATGACGAGGGGCTTGGCTTGGGGCATCGGAACTTCCCAGAAAATCGAGACGGCTTGCCATACCAGCGCGGTCGGGACTTGTCCAGGGAACGGCCCCCGCGCCGCGCAGCTTGACCCGAATCGGGCCGGGAGCCCTATAATGCGCGCCCTTCCCCGGCCGACGCATGGTGGCCCGTCCGCCAAGGCGATGCGGCCCGGGGCAATCAAACGAAAGGCAAGGCGCTGAAAGTTTCGATCATTCTTGCGTTGCTTCTGCTGGCGGTGCCGGCGGCGGCCCAGACCGAAACGCAGCCGACCGGCCTTCCGCTTCCGCGCTTCGCCAGCCTGCGCGCCGACGAGGTCAATGTGCGCACCGGGCCGGGTCCGCGCTATCCCGTCGAATGGGTTTTCGTCCGTCGCAACATGCCGGTCGAGATCGTCGCCGAGTTCGACACCTGGCGGCGGATCCGCGACTGGCAGGGCACCGAGGGCTGGGCCCATAAGAGCATGCTCTCGGGTCACCGCACGGTCATGATGCAGGGCGAGGTCCGCACCCTGCGGCGCGAACCGACCGAGGATTCTCCGGCCGTGGCGCGGGCCGAAACCGGCGTGGTGGGCAGCCTCGAAGCCTGCGACAGCGGCTGGTGCCGGGTCGAGATAAGCGGTTTCGAAGGCTGGCTGAAATCGAACGAGTTCTGGGGCGTCTATCCCGACGAACGCATCAAATAGCACGCGCACAGCCGACCCCAAACCGATCACAGGATAGAATCAGCCGGAAGGCCTAGCCGAGATCGGCGGCGAGGGCCGCGCGGGTTTCCTCCGGCAGCAGCGACATATGGCCGTAGCTCGGATGTTCGATGCCCACGACGACCCGGGCGCCGGGCGCCCTGAAGGCTTCGGCCTGGGCCTCGGTGAAGTGGAAATGGACGAACTGCACCGAGGACGCCTTGCCGGCGGCGGTGGTGCGGTCGACGTCCTCCTCGGGCGTGGACGCCACCCGGTCGCCCGCGACCTCGATGAACATCGTCTTCTCGACCCCGCCCAGGGTTCCCAGAACCCGTTGGCGCGTGACCTTCTCGTCGATCTCGAACATGACCGTGGCGACCAGTTCGTTGCCCTTGGGAATCAGCGGGGCATAGGCGCGCAACTCGTCCTCGATCTGCGCCTCGCCGCCCTTCTCGATGTAGAGCATCTCGTGGATCTGGTGCCACATCGTGTCGTAACTCTCGAAATAGAAGGTCGCCCAGGGCCCGACCGCGACACGGCGATGGCGCTTCAGCGCCGAGATCGCCGTGCGGCGCTCCTTGCGTTCGGCGGCGTATTGCTCGATCGGGATGATGTCGTCGCGGGTAATTTCGCGCTTGGCGCTCACGATCGGTTCCTTTCTTTGTCCGGCCCCGGCCTAGGTTTCGATGCCGTAGGCGCGGGCGAACAACTCGATGGGGTGTTGGGAGTTGCGCGGCGGCGTCGGGTCGCCCTCCTGGCCCCCCTCCCGGATCAGGCGCTCCATGCCCTGGAGGATATGCGCGCCCGCGAGAGGACATTCCGAGGCGACGAAGGGCTGGTTGGCCTTCAGCGCCTGGCGCGCGACGGGCTTGCCGATCTTCATCGCGGTTTCGAAATTGCCCTTGCGCACGCCCCAGGCCCCGCCATGGCCCGAGCAGCGCTCTATCACCTGGGTCTCGGTGTCGGGCACCAGCTTCATCATCTCGGCCGCCTTGCGGCCGATATTCTGGGCCCGGGCATGGCAGGCGATATGAAGAACCCCCCCGCCGTCGAGCGGGCGCAGCCCCTCGGCCAGGCCCTCCTTGCCGGCAATATCCACGACATATTCGCTAGCGTCGAAGGTCGCTTGCGACAGCTTCGCCACCGCTTCGTCCTCGGGCAGGATCAGCGGCCATTCGAATTTGAGCATCAGCGCGCAGGAGGGCACCAGGGCGACGACGTCATAACCCTTGTCGATCCAGGGGCCCAGTTCCGCGGCCACCTTCTTCGCACCGTCGGCTACCCTGGCGATATCGCCCTCTTCGAGCTGTGGCATGCCGCAGCATTGCGGATAGACGACCTCGGTTTCGACCCCGTTGCGCGCCAGCACCGCGCGCGTCGCATGGCCGATGCTCGGCGTGTTGTAATTCGCGAAACAGGTGGCGTAGAGCACAGCCTTGCGGCCATAGCCCGGTGCGTTCTTGTTGATTTCCGGGGGATGTTCTGCGGCCTGTTTGACGAAGGGCTTGGCGGCGTATTTCGGCAGATCGGCCGCGCGGTCGATGCCCGCTACCTTTTCCATCGCGCCGCGTACCAAGCCGTTCTCCCGGTCGCTCGCCCAATTGGCGATGCTGGAGATATGACAGGCCATGCGGCCGTTGCGATCGGTCTCGGCGATCTGGCGTTCGACGAAGCCGGTGCCTTCGCCCTTGCGCTTCTCGACCGCCCGGTAGCGCAGCATCAGATGGGGAAAGTCGATGTTCCATTCATGGGGCGGCACATAGGGACAGCTCGCCATGAAGCACATGTCGCAGAGCGTGCAGGCGTCGACGACAGGCTTGAAGCCCTTGCTGTCGACCGTGTCGAGTTCCCCCGACGGCGATTCGTCGATCAGATCGAAGAGTCGGGGAAAGGAATCGCAGAGCCGCAGGCAGCGCCGACAGGTGTGGCAGATATCGAAGACGCGGCGCAGTTCCTCGTCGAGCTTGGCCTCGTCATAGAAATCCGGATCGTTCCACGGAATCGGATGACGCGTGGGGGCGTCCAGGCTGCCTTCTCGCATATCGGATCGCTCCGGATGGCTGCGATGGCCCCGGCCGGGCCGTCATGGTCCGGATGCCGGGTATCGTCGTTCAGATAAGGGAACGGGGGCCGCAGCCCCCGTTCGATCAAGCTCGCGCCGGACGGGCGTGACGGCGGCTAGCCGATATCGGCTAGAGCCTTCTGGAAACGGCCGGCATGGGACTTCTCGGCCTTGGCCAAGGTCTCGAACCAGTCGGCGATTTCGTCGAAGCCCTCTTCGCGGGCCGTCCGGGCCATGCCCGGATACATATCCGTGTATTCGTGGGTCTCGCCCGCGATCGCGGATTTGAGGTTCAGCGTGGTATCGCCGATCGGCTCGCCCGTCGCCGGGTCGCCCACTTCCTCGAGAAATTCGAGATGGCCATGCGCATGGCCGGTCTCGCCCTCGGCGGTCGAGCGGAACACGGCGGAGACATCATTGAAACCTTCGACATCGGCCTTCTGCGCGAAATAGAGATAACGACGGTTCGCCTGGGATTCCCCGGCGAAGGCTTCCTTCAGGTTGTTTTCGGTCTTCGATCCCTTGAGATCCATGGTTCTCTCCCTATGACGGACGGTTCCGGTCTGGCACATGGGCGCCGAAGAAGCGGCGGCCCGGAATGACAGATTTTACTATGCCGGGGATATCCGGCCTCTGTCAATAATTAGAATGACTCTAATAAATCTCTCAACCCATTATTAATAAACCTAGGAATCTGTCTTTAATCGCAATATAACATCAACTCGGTCGATGACGGTGCCCAAAGGCGTATTGGGCATCAACGCCAGGACCACCCGGTCGCCGGGGATATCCTCAAGCGCGCCGGTCTCTTCCGTATAGAAGTGATGGTGTTCGCTGGTGTTGGTGTCGAAATAGGCCCGGCCCGGATCGACCACCACCTCGCGCAGGAGCCCGGCCTCGGTGAACTGATGCAGGGTGTTGTAGACCGTCGCGACCGAGACCCGGATGCCGGCGTCGCGCGCTTCGCCATGAAGCTGCTCGGCCGTGACGTGGCGGTCGCCGGTTTCGAACAGCAGCCGGGCCAGGGCGAGGCGCTGGCGGGTCGGGCGAAGCCCGGCGGGGCGCAAACGGTCCAGGCTGGCGGAATAGGGGCGTGTGTGATTCATAGTCCCTATATATGGACGGCGTGCGGCAAATTAAAGGCTTTGCGTCAGTGCACTGGTCGGAACCTTGAAATTTCTCAAATATTGGCCGATCGACCAATCTGGGCCGATCAGGCCGCGCCGTCTTCCTCGACCGCGACCGCCTCGGCGGGCGCCATCGCGACGGCATGGGTGCCGCAATCGACATGATGGGTTTCGCCGGTCACCCCGGCCGACAGATCGCTCAACAGATAGAGCCCGGCATTGCCGACCTCTTCCAGGGTCAGGCTCCGCTTGAGCGGGGCAGCCGCCCGGTGCCAGTTGAAGATGTTGCGGGCCGAGCTGATCGCCGCCCCGGAGACCGTGCGCATCGGTCCGGCGGAGAGCGCGTTGACCCGGATGCCGGCGGGGCCCAGATCGGCCGCCATATAGCGCGTGCTGGCCTCAAGCGCGGCCTTGGCGACGCCCATGACATTGTAGTTCGGCACCACCCGCTCGGCGCCCGAGAAGCTGAGCGTGAGGAGACTGCCGCCATTCGTCATCAACGGGGCGGCGCGGCGCGCGACCTCGGTGAAGGAGTAGCAGGAGATCAGCATGGTGCGCCGGAAGTTCTCGCGGCTGGTATCGGCGTAGCGCCCCTTGAGTTCGCTGCGATCCGAATAGGCGATTGAATGCAGCACGAAATCGAGCCCGCCCCAGCGCTGCTCCGCCGTCTCGAAGACGGCCGCCATGCTGGCCTCGTCCTCGACGTCGCAAGGCACGACAAAGGCCGCGCCGAGCGATTCGGCGAGCGGCTGGACGCGCCGGCCAAGGGCGTCGCCCTGGTAGGTGAAACCGATTTCCGCCCCAGCGGCAGAAATGGCGCGCGCGATACCCCAGGCGATCGAACGTTCGTTGGCAACGCCCATGATAAGGCCGCGCCGTCCCGCCATCAGGCCCGCTGTCTTGCTCATGCCGAAACTCCGGCCCGAGCCATGGACGTCGCCCGGGCGTTTCGAATGGTATTTCGGATGGGATTGGTCCTCGTCATGGCCTGGAATCGAGCTTAGACGAGCGGCCGGGCGGGCGGAAGCCCGCCGGGACCGGAGAAGAGGGCCGACACCTCAGCCGTCGAAGCGTTGGAAGGCGAGGCTGGCGTTCGTGCCGCCGAAACCGAAACTGTTCGACACGACGCAATTCAGATCGACATCGTCCTGCCGCGTGAGCACCAGGGGCAGATCGCCGATCTCGGGATCGGGGTCGTCGACATTGATCGACGCGCTGATGAAGCCGTGCTCCATCATCAGCAGGGAATAAATCGCCTCATGCGCCCCGGCCGCGCCCAGGGAATGGCCGGTCTGGGATTTGGTCGAATTGAAGGCCGGCGCCCGGTTGCGGTCCGCGAAGATGGTCCGCAGCACGTCGAGCTCCTTGGCGTCGCCGACCGGGGTTCCGGTCCCGTGGGTGTTGACGTAATCGACCGGCCGCTTGAGGTCCTGCATGGCCATGCGCATGCAGCGCAAGGCGCCCTCGCCCGAAGGCTGCACCATGTCGTAGCCGTCCGAGGTGGCGCCGTAACCGACCAGTTCGGCATAGATTTTGGCGCCCCGCGCCTTGGCATGCTCCAGTTCCTCGACCACGAGAACCCCGCCGCCGCCCGCGATGACGAAGCCGTCGCGATTGGCGTCGAAGGGCCGCGACGCCTTGGTCGGGGTGTCGTTGTATTTCGAGGACAGGGCGGGCATCGCGTCGAACAGGACGGACAAGCTCCAATGCACTTCCTCGCCGCCGCCGGCGAAAACGATGTCCTGCTTGCCCAGCTGGATCAACTCCGCCGCATTGCCGATGCAATGGGCGCTGGTCGCGCAGGCCGAGCTGATCGAATAGTTCACGCCCCGGATCTTGAACGGGGTCGCCAGGGTCGCCGAATTGGTGCTCGACATGGTCCGCGGCACCATGAAGGGGCCGACATGCTTGGGCCCGCGCTCGCGCGCCACATCCGCCGCCTTCATCAGGTTCTGCGTGGACGGCCCGCCCGAACCCATGACCAGGCCCGTGCGCTCGTTCGAAACCTCGTTGTCCTCAAGGCCCGCATCGGCGATCGCCTCGACCATCGCGATATAGTTATAGGCCGCCCCGTCGCCCATGAAGCGGCGCAGGCGGCGATCGATCTTCGAATCGATATCGATATTCGGCGCGCCATGGACATGGGAGCGGAAGCCCAGTTCCTTGTAGTCCTCGGCGAGGCTGATGCCCGACCGGCCGCTGCGCAGGGACTCCGTCACCTCGGCCTTGTCGTTGCCGATGCTGCTGACGATCCCCATACCGGTGATGACGACGCGTCTCGCCACATACTCTCCTAGGACTGGGCTGCGTCGGAAAACAGCCCGACGCGCAAGTTTTCGGCCTCATAGATCGTCTCGCCGTCGACTTTGACCGTCCCGTCGGCGATGCCCAGCACGAGCTTGCGATTGATGAAGCGTTTGATGTTGATGTGATAGGTCACACGGCGCGCGTCGTCCAGCACCTGGCCGGTGAACTTGACCTGGCCGACGCCCAGGGCGCGGCCCCGGCCGGTCGCGCCGGTCCAGCCCAGCCAGAAACCGGTGAGCTGCCACAGGGCGTCCAGCCCGAGACAGCCCGGCATGACCGGATCATTCTCGAAATGACAGCCGAAGAACCACAGATCGGGGCGGATATCGAACTCCGCGATCGCCTGGCCCTTGCCATGGCTTCCGCCCTCGTCGTCGATGCAGGAAATGCGATCGAACATGAGCATCGGGGGCAGAGGCAGCTGGGCATTGCCCGGGCCGAACAACCGGCCATGGGCGCATTCCAGCAGATCCTCGTGATCGTAGGCATTCTGGCGCGGTTTGCCGTTCACCATCCGCTCTTCCGCTCGAACCTTCGGGCGCAGCAACTCCGCTCCGCCTGAACCGAGAGGCGCGGCGTAGGAAACCGCACCCTGACTTGCCCCATCATAGCCTGACGGCATGTCCAATCCTCCGTTTCGCCGCGCGGAACAAGTTTCCCGAGCGTCACGGAGGAACCTATATATGAACGCCTCGCCGAAAAGACCAGCAATCGACTTATTTCATTCTTGGTCAATCCCGTCACTTCGCCATCCCGGTCACGCCGGCGAGCGCCTCGGGGCGGTCCGTGATCACCGCGGCAACGCCCCAGCCCAACAGCCGTTCCGCCCGGCGCCGCTCGTTCACGGTATAGGCCAGGACCGGCAGGCCCGATTCCCGCAGGCGGGCCGTCCAGCGGGCGTCCAGGCGGCGATGATCGCAATGCAGACTGGCCGCTCCGATTTCGGCGGCAAAGCGCCGCCAGTCCGACGGCGGCCGACCCATCAACATGCCCAGGGGCCAGGGCCCGCCCGCCGCAAGGCGGCGCGGTCGAAGCTCGACAACACGATCCGGCCGGGATCGGCGCCGTGTCGCGTCAGGGCCTCCAGCACGGCACCCATGGTTTCGCCGCCGCACCCGCGGGGCGCCTTGATTTCGAGATTGAGGCCGAGGCCGAGTTCATCTGCGAGGGTCAGGGCTTGCGACAGATCGGGCACGGGCTCGCCCGCGAAGGCCGGCGAAAACCAAGACCCCGCGTCGAGCCCGGACAACCGGTCGCGCGACAGCCGCGACACGGCCGTTCGCACCCCCGCCGTGCGCCGCAGGGTCGCGTCGTGCAGCAGCACCGGGACGCCATCGGCGGTCAGGCGCAGATCGACCTCGACCCAGGCGACGCCCAGTTCCGCCGCACGGCGCAGTCCCGCCAGGGTGTTCTCGGGGGCCAGGGCGGCAGCGCCGCGATGACCGATCACCCGCCCCAGAATAGGAAAGGGCGGACGCGGCGAAGGCGCGGCCATTGCCGCACCCCGCCCCGTCCGCCCGATCGGCAGACGCTTGCGCGTCTTAGTCGTTGCGCGGACGCCCGCGACCGCGTCGGCCCCCATCACGCGGGGCGCCGTCACGCTTGTCGCCGTCACGCTCGGTACGGGGACGCTCCTCGACCTCGAGCTCTTCGCCGGTCTCCTGGTCCACCATGCGCATGCTGAGGCGAACCTTGCCCCGGTCGTCGAGACCGATGCATTTGACCCAGACTTCGGAGCCCTCGCTGACCACGTCGGCCACCTTTTCGACCCGGTCCTGGGCGAGCTCGCTGATATGCACGAGCCCGTCACGCTGCCCAAGGAAGTTCACGAAACAGCCGAAATCGGTGATCGTCACGACCTTGCCGCGATAGATCTCGCCGACCTCGGGCTCGGCCACGATGCTCTTGATCCAATCGATGGCGGCCTGGCCGGCATTGCTGTCGACCGCGGCAACCTTGATCGTGCCGTCATCCTCGATATCGATCTTCGCGCCGGTGACTTCGGTGATCTCACGAATCACCTTGCCGCCGGTGCCGATGACTTCGCGGATCTTGTCCTTCGGAATCGTCATGGTCGTGATCCGAGGGGCATGAGAGCTCACGGAGTCCCGAGCGCCCTGCATCGACTTGGCCATCTCGCCAAGGATATGCAGCCGGCCATCACGCGCCTGGCCCAGGGCGATCTCCATGATCTCCCGGGTGATGCTCGTGATCTTGATATCCATCTGGAGGGACGTGATGCCGTCGGCCGTGCCGGCGACCTTGAAGTCCATATCGCCCAGATGATCCTCATCGCCCAGGATGTCCGACAGGACGGCGAAACGGTCGCCTTCCTTG
Source organism: Pseudomonadota bacterium (assembly GCA_027619995.1). Taxonomy (GTDB): domain Bacteria; phylum Pseudomonadota; class Alphaproteobacteria; order CADEGL01; family CADEGL01; genus JABIRQ01. Next base: position 15,043 of record JAQCGR010000015.1, read on the forward strand.
ATCAGGCCCATGGCGATACCCGCGACCGACTGGGGCAGCGGCACGCCGGCATCCATCAACGAGAGGGAAGTGCCGCAGACCGTGGCCATCGAGGAGGAGCCGTTCGATTCGGTGATCTCGGAGACCACGCGCATCGTGTAGGGGAAAGCCTCCTTGCTGGGCAGCAGCGGGTTCAGCGCCCGCCAGGCCAGCTTGCCATGGCCGATTTCGCGCCGGCCCGGAGGGGCCATGCGCCGCGCTTCGCCGACCGAATAGGGCGGGAAGTTGTAGTGCAGCATGAAGTGCTGGCGGTACTCGCCCTCCAGCGCGTCGATGATCTGCTCGTCCTGGCCCGTGCCCAGGGTCGTGACGACGAGGGCCTGGGTTTCGCCCCGGGTAAAGAGGGCGCTGCCATGGGCGCGCGGCAGGACACCGACCTCGCAGCGGATCGGCCGCACGGTCTTGGTGTCGCGGCCGTCGATACGTTCGCCCGTGTCAAGGATGGCGTTGCGGACGATCGATTTCTCGAGCGTCTTGAAGGCATCGCCGCCCAGCGGCGCTTCCTCCGGCGAGAGTTGCGAGAGGGCCTTGGACTTCACCTCGGAGATCTTCTCGCTGCGGACCTGCTTGACCCGCTCGCCATAGGCGGCGCGCAGATCGGCCTCGGCCAGGCCGCGCATCTTGTCGGAAACGGCGGCCAGTCCGGCGGGGGCCTCGGGCAGGGCCCAGGGCTCCTTGGCGCAGTCCTTGGCCAGATCGATGATCGCATCGATCAACGGCTGGAAGCCGGTATGGCCGAAGGTGACCGCACCGAGCATGATTTCCTCGGAAAGCTCATGCGCTTCCGATTCAACCATCAGCACGCCTTCACGCGTGCCCGCGACGATGAGGTCGAGCTTCGAGCTCTCCATCTGCTCCGCGGTCGGGTTGAGAACGTATTCGCCATCGACATAGCCGACCCGGGCGCCACCGATGGGGCCGAGGAAGGGGATGCCGGAGAGGGTCAGGGCAGCCGAGGTGCCGACCAGGGCAACGATGTCCGGATCGTTCTCGAAGTCGTGGCTCAGGGTCGTGCAGACGATTTGCGTCTCGTTGCGGAAGCCCGGGGCGAAGAGCGGCCGGATCGGCCGGTCGATCAGGCGCGAGGTGAGGGTTTCCTTCTCGCTGGGCCGACCTTCGCGCTTGAAGAAGCCGCCCGGAATCTTGCCGGCGGCAAATGTCTTTTCCTGGTAATTCACGGTCAGCGGGAAGAAATCGATCCCCTCGCGCGATTCCCGGGCCGCGACCGCCGTGCAGAGCACGATCGTCTGGCCATATGTAACCAGAACGGCCGCGTCGGCTTGGCGCGCGATCCGTCCCGTTTCAATGGTGAGGGGCCGTCCGCCCCAGTCAATTTCCTTGCGGTGAATATCGAACATCTTTCGTCCTACCTAACCTTTCATCGACCGCCGCGGCCTATCCGCGACGGCGGGTCGGGTCGGCCAGCGGCCGAACCCGTATGCCCTTTTCGGGCGCCGGAGACCCATTGTCCCCGCCGTGCTTGCTTGTTCCGTCACTCATTCTCGGAATAGCGAAACGGCGGCTGGGACCCGTGGCCAGCCGCCCGCATACCCGGCGCGCCATAGCGCGCCAGGACCATATGTTAGCGGCGCAGACCCAGTTCGGAGATCAGGGACTGATATCGCGAATGCTCGATACCCTTGAGGTAATCGAGCAGACTGCGCCTCTGGCCCACCATCATCAGAAGGCCGCGCCGCGAATGCAGGTCGCCCTTATGGGTGTTCAGATGCTGGGTAAGATTGCCGATGCGTTCGCTCAAAATCGCGACCTGCACCTCGGCGGACCCGGTATCACCCTCGGTCCGACCGAATTTTTTGATAAGTTCTTGTTTGCGTTCAGCCGTAATCGACATCGTCCAACATGACCTTTCGTCAGAGATTGAAGACGCGGACGGGATGGATTTCCATACCCTCCAGCCGGGTCAGGGCGATCAGGGTCTCTCCATCCATGGCGCAAAGGATTGCCCCATCGTCGAGAGTCTCGATCATGGCCCTGTCGGCCGTCCGCAGAACCTGCACAGCACGCCCACGACGCAGGCGGTCCACTTCGAGATCGGCCAGGGCCAGTGCCGGGATGTCGTCCAGCGCGGTCGCGACCGAAAGCAGGCTTTGCTCGAAACGTGCGGGACTATGCCCCACGTCACTCAGTTGTTCCAGCGAAATCGCCTCTTCCGCAACGAAGGCCCCGACGGCCGTCCGGCGCAGGGCGACGACATGGCCGACCGTTCCCAGGGCTTCGGCGATGTCGCGCGCCAGGGCGCGCATATAGGTTCCCTTGCCGCAGGCCACGTCGAAACTGGCGTGATCGGCATCGGCCATGTCGACCAGGGAGATCGAATCGATGCGCACCCGGCGCATGGCGAGAACCGGTGCCTGATCCTCGCGCGCCAGATCGTAGGACCGTCTGCCATCGACCTTGATCGCCGAATAGACCGGCGGGCGCTGGTCGATCTCGCCGGAAAAGCGCGGCAGGATCGCTTCGATCGCGGCCCGATCCGGGCGCGCGGGGCTGGTCGCCGTGATCTTGCCCTCGGCGTCGTCCGTGTCGCGCGCCTCGCCCCAGAGCACGGTGAAGCGGTAGCGTTTGGCGGAATCCATGGCATAGGGAACGGTTTTCGTCGCCTCGCCCAGGGCGATCGGGAGGACCCCCGTCGCAAGAGGATCCAGGGTGCCGGCATGGCCGGCCTTGGCGGCACCGGTGATGCGCCGCACGGCGCTGACCACCGCCGTCGATGTCATCCCCGCCGGCTTGTCGATGACAAGCCAGCCGTTGATCGTTTTGCCTTTACGCTTCCGAGCCATCTTCATCCTCGCGTCCGGCTTCGTCGGAAGCCTCGTCATCCTCGGGATACCCGGCGGGGTTGGGCGCGGACGCGCGCAGGAGACGCGTGATCTTGTCGGCATAGTCGAATGTCTGATCCGGCGCGAAACGAAGACGGGGCGCGAATTTCAGGCGCACGGCGCGCGCCACGCGACCTTGCAGATAGGGCGCGGCCCGGTTGAGCGCATCGACGATACGCGCTGTCTCGCCGCCGCCGAGCGGGACGACATAGGCCGTGCCATTGCGCAGATCCGGGCTCATGGAGACCTGTGTCACCGTCACCGGGACGCCCTCGAGATCCGGATCGTGCAGTTCGCCGCGCTCGATCAACTCTGCGAGCGCGTGCCGCACGATTTCGCCGACCCGCAACTGGCGCTGGGTCGGCGGCTTGTGCTTCTGCTTTCTCATGACGTCTTCCGTTCCGCCGCCGCGCCTCAGGGCGCGGCGACAAGATCCTGCACCGGAGCGGATTGGGACGGGGTGAAATTGCCGTCCACCGGCCCACCGCCCCGCAAATGCGCTCTGAAGTTACGAACAGAGAACGGAGTCACAGGCTCCTTCGCTCCCGATAAACCGGGCTCGATCAGGCCCGGTCCGTTCTAAAGCGTGCGCGCCTCTTCGACGATCTCGAAGCATTCGACGCGGTCGCTTTCCTTAAGATCGTGGAAATTCTCGAAAGCCATGCCGCATTCGTAGCCCTCGCGCACCTCGCGCACTTCGTCCTTGAAGCGCTTGAGACTGGACAGCTTGCCTTCGTGAATCACGACATCGTCGCGCAGAACGCGGACCCCGTTGCCTCGTTTGACCAGGCCTTCGGTGACCATGCAGCCCGCCACCTGACCGACCTTGGTGATGTTGAAGACCTTGCGGATCTGAGCGTAGCCGAGGAAGACCTCGCGGCGGCTCGGCGACAACAGGCCGCTCAGCATGCCGCGCAACTCGTCGATCACTTCGTAGATGATGCTGAAGTAGCGGATATCGACCTTGTCCCGGGTCGAAATCTCGCGCGCCTGAGGATTGGCCCGCACGTTGAAGCCGACGATCAGGGCGTTCGATGCCTTGGCGAGGGTCACATCCGATTCGTTGATGGCGCCGACTCCGGCATGGAGCACCGTCACCGCCACTTCTTCGGTCCCCAGTCGGTCGAGCGCCGCCTTGATCGCCTCGGCCGAGCCCTGGACATCGGACTTGATGATGACCGCGACCGTTTCAACCTTGGCCTCGCCGATGGCGCTGAACATGTCGTCGACCGTGGCGCGCTGGCCCAGGGCGACACGCTCGTCCCGCGCGCGGCGCTGGCGGAAGGCCGAGATCTCGCGGGCCCGCGCCTCGTTCTCGACCACGGAGAAATCGTCGCCCGCTTCCGGCGAGCCTTGCAGGCCGAGCACCTCGACCGGTGTCGACGGCCGCGCCTCGTCGATCGGCTTGCCGCGATCGTCCAGCAACGCCCGCACCCGGCCCCATTCGGCGCCCGCGACGAAAATGTCGCCGACGCGCAGGGTTCCGCGCTGGATCAGCACTGTCGCAACCGGGCCGCGCCCGGTCTCGATCTTGGACTCGACGACGACGCCCATGGCGTCGCGATCGGGATTTGCCTTGAGCTCCAGCAGCTCGGCCTGGAGCAGGATGCCCTCTTCCAGCTTGTCGAGGTTCTGCTTCTTGAGGGCCGATACCTCGATGGCGAGGGTATCGCCGCCCATCTGTTCGGTGACGATCTCGTGGCTCAGCAATTCTGTGCGCACACGATCCGGATCTGCACCCGGCATGTCGCATTTGTTGATCGCCACCAGGATCGGCACCTGGGCCGCCCGGGCATGGTTGATCGCCTCAATGGTCTGGGGCTGCACCCCGTCATCGGCCGCGACCACCAGGACGACCAGATCGGTCGCCTTCGCGCCGCGCGAGCGCATTGCGGTGAAAGCCTCATGGCCCGGCGTGTCGATGAAGGTGATGCGCTGGCCCCCGGCCAGGGATATCTGATAGGCGCCGATATGCTGGGTGATGCCACCGGCCTCGCGGCCCGCGACATCGGTTTCCCGCAAGGCATCGAGCAACGAGGTCTTGCCGTGATCGACATGGCCCATGATGGTCACCACGGGCGGGCGCGACTGCAGCAGCCCCTCGTCGTCAGGCACGCCTCCCAGGCCGATCTCGACATCGGATTCCGACACGCGCCGGATACGATGGCCGAATTCGTTGGTCACCAGTTCCGCGGTGTCGGCGTCGATCGTCTGATTGATCGTCGCCATGACGCCCAGGCCCATCAGCTTCTTCACCACGTCCGTGCCGCGCTCGGCCATACGGTTGGCCAATTCCTGCACCGTGATCGTTTCGGGAATCACCACGTCGCGAATGACCTTGGTCGGCCCGCCCTGGGCGGCCGCTTCGCGAGCGCGCTGGCGTTCGCGTTCGCGGGCCCGCCGCATCGCCGCGATGCTGCGCGTACGCTCTTCCTCGGCATCGCCGCTGAGCGCGGCGGAAACGGTGAGCTTGGAAGCGCGGCGACGCGGCTCGTTGCGGCGCGGCGAGGGGGCCGGCGCGGGCGCACTACTCCGTTTCGCGCCCGCCTTGCCGCGGCGTGACCCACGCTCCTCTTCTTCGACTTCCGGCGGCTGGACGGCGACCTCGCGTTCGGTCTGCCGCGCAGCGGTCCGGTCGGCCACGCGCTTGCGGACCTCGTCGTCCCGGGTCCGGCGCGTTTCGTCCTCGGTCCGGCGCGTCTCTTCGGTCTTGCGGCGCAACTCCTCCGCCTCGCGGCGCTTTTCCTCGGCGTCGCGGCGCTCGGCCTCGGCGCGCTCGGTCTCCTCGGTCTGACGGGCCAGTTCGGCTTCATAAACGCGCTGCGCCTCGTCCCGGGCCCGGAGTGCGGTTTCCTGCTCTTCGCGGGATTCGGCGCGCTCGTTTTCGCCTGCGATGGCGCCTTTCAAGGCGCGAACGCGCGCTTCCCGCTCGGCCTTGGTGAGCTGGCGAACGCCGCCCATACGGCCCGGGCCGCCCTCGTCGCCACCGCGCTTCGGGGTCGCGATCGTGCGCTTGCGCTTGACCTCGACCGCCACGGCTTTCGAGCGGCCATGAGAGAAGCTCTGCCGCACCTGGCCGGCATCGACGGTCTTCTTCAGTTCGAGCTTGCCCCGTTCCGCCAACTTGAGCGGCCGTTTGCGTTCGCGTTCAGTCGTATCCGTCATCGTCGTCCGACCGTATCCTTCAATCCATAGCCGACGGCCCGGTGGCCGCCGCAGTCACATTCTCCGGCCCCGGCTCGCACACCTTGCGGAACCCAGCCAGTCGCGCCGCTTCGCGCGCCAACTCGCCAGCCAGTCCACCGGGCGCGAGCGCCCCGTGAACCGCATGCGGCCGGGCGAAAGCCTGCCCCAATTCTTCAGCGGTCAGCACGTCAACCAAGACCGCCTTCGGCGCCAAGATACGAATTTTGGCGCGTCCGTCGGCCCCGCCATCCGCGGCGGCCAGAAGCACTTCGACCCGGCCTTCACGACACCAAGCCTTAACCTTCTCAAACCCCGCAACCGCCTGCCCGGCGCGACGCGCCAAGCCAATCAATTCGATGGACCGTCGCTGAAGCAATCGTTCAACCAGGTCGGCCAGTTCCGTCGGATCAAAGACCGCCGCAACCGCCGTTCGCGCGGCGCGCGATATCTGGCGCGGTGCAGCGCGGACGACTATATCTCGCCGCGCCGTCATCCACAAACCGCGACCGGGCAGCCGTTCGGCGAGATCCGGCACCAACGCGCCGTCGGGGCCGATCACGAAACGGATCAGACCGGCCTTGGGCGCACTTTCTCCGGTGACGATACAGCGCCGCTCCGACTCCGAGTCCATCGGCCGGTCCGGCATCAGGTTCGGCATCCGATCCGTCACCGTCGACCCCTGCCGTATGGCGGCTTCGCCCATCAGGCCTCGTCCTTACCCTCAACCGGGCTCGCGCTCTCGTCCGCATCGGGCTCGGCCGGACTTTCGGCCGTTTCCTCAGCGCCGTCTTCGCCGCCGGTTTCATCTGTGGCTTCATCGGCGGCTTCATCGGCGAACCAATGGGCACGGGCCGCCATGATCACGGCATTGGCCTCTTCCTCCGACATGGCGAAGTCGCGCAGGATGCCGTCCTCGGCATCGACCAGTTCGTCGCTCGCCAGATCGGCCAGATCGTCGCGGCTCTTGATGCTCGCCTCGCCCAGCGCGACCAGCATCCCGGTGGTCAGGCCCGGCACTTCCAACAGATCGGGAGAGACCGAAAGCTCGCCAAGGCGAGACTGGTGGCGCTCCTCTTCCTCGACCAGGAAATTCTGGGCCCGGTCGCGCAATTCCTCTGCAATGGCCTCGTCGAAGCCCTCGATCGCGCCGAGATCCTCGATCGGCACGAAGGCGATTTCCTCGACGCTCGAGAAACCCTCCATGACCAGCAGATGGGCGATCACGTCGTCCACGTCCAGCGCCTCGATGAAGGCCTGCGAGCGGGTTCGGAACTCCGTCTGCCGACGCTCGGATTCCTCGGCCTCGGTCAGGATGTCGATATCCCAGCCGGAGAGCTGGGACGCCAGGCGAACGTTCTGGCCGCGCCGTCCAATGGCGAGGCTGAGCTGCTCGTCCGGCACGATGACATCGATGCGGTGGGCCTCCTCGTCGAGCACCACCTTTGTCACTTCGGCCGGCGCCAGCCCGTTGACCACGAAGGTCGCGGGATCGGACGACCAGGGAATGATGTCGATCTTCTCGCCCTGGAGTTCGGCGACCACCGCCTGGACGCGGCTGCCGCGCATGCCGACGCAGGCACCCACGGGGTCGATACCGGAATCGTTGGAAATCACGGCGATCTTCGCGCGGCTGCCGGGATCGCGGGCGACCTCGCGGATCTCGATAATGCCGTCGTAGATTTCCGGCACTTCCTGGGCGAAGAGCATGACCATGAACTGCGGATGGGTGCGCGACAGGAAGATCTGCGGGCCACGCGGTTCCTCGCGCACGTCGTAGATATAGGCCCGCACCCGGTCGCCCTGGCGGAAGTTCTCGCGCGGGATCAGCTCTTCGCGGCGGATGATCGCCTCGGCCCGGCCCAGATCTACCAGGACATTGCCGAACTCGACCCGCTTGACCAGACCGTTGACGATCTCGCCGACGCGGTCGCGGTATTCGCGGAACTGGTGCTGGCGCTCGGCCTCGCGCACTTTCTGGACGATCACCTGCTTGGCGGTCTGGGCCGCGACGCGGCCGAAATCGATCGGCGGCAATTCATCGATCAGGAACTCGCCGATCGCGGCATCCGGCTTGATCCGCAGCGCCTGCTCGAGAGTCAGATGGGTGATCTCGTCGTCGCCCTCTTCGATGGCCTCGACCACCGCGCGATAGCGGAAGAGCTTGATCTCGCCCGTCTTGCGATCGATCGCCGCTCGGATATCGTGCTCATGGCCATATTTCGAACGGCCGGCCTTCTGGATCGCCTGCTCCATGGCGACCAGCACCTCTTCGCGCTCGATCCCCTTGTCCCGGGCCACCGTATCGGCGACCTGCAGCATTTCGAGCCGCGGCGCCTGTTCGATCGTCGTTTCCAGTGATGCCATCTGACTAAGTCCGGTCCTGTTGTGTCATGGACGCTACCAACTCATCCGTCAGGACGAGCTTCGCATTGTCGATCTCTTCGAAGGGCAGTTCGACTTCGCCCTCTGCCGCTTCGATCCGCACGCCGTCCGCCGTGTTGCCGAGCAGGCGGCCGCGATAACGCCGCCGGCCGTCGACCAACTGACGCAGCTCAATGCGCGCCTCGAACCCGACATACCGCGCGAAATCCTGGTGGCGCACCAGCGGTCGGTCGATGCCCGGCGAACTCACCTCCAGGGTGTAGGCACCCGAGACCGGGTCCGCCACGTCGAGCAGGACAGAGACATTGCGGCTGATCGTCGCGCAATCCTCCACGGTCATGCCTTCGCCGTCCTTGCGCTCCGCCATGATCTGCAGGACGGGTCGCTGGGTGCCCAAGATGCGCGCACGAACCAACTCGTAGCCCATCGCTTCGAGGGTCGGCTCGACAATCTCTCCTATTCGGCTTGCCCTGCTCATGCTCTCCGTCGTCGGGCGGCGGCAAAAACCGGACGCCCCAGTTTCAAACAAATCCCAATAACAAAAAAGGCGGGCCGGTAGGCCCACCCCTTACCGATCCGTGGATCGGAACATCCGGGTCGTTGTTTTGAGGGAAATATAGTCATCTCATCCCTTGCCGCAAGGGGGATGTCAAGGAATTCGGCGTCAGGCCCGCGTCCCGTCGGCGCGCCGGCGGAAGCTGAAATAGCAGGATTGCCGCCCCTGCTGGTCGGCTTTCGCCTCGTATCGGGTCCCCGGCCAATCGGCCGGACGGACACGCCAGTCGGCGGGCCGGCGGGCCGTCCAGGCGAAAGCGGGATGGTCGGTCGCATGGGCCAGCATCCAGGCCGCATAATCCGCATGATCGGTCGCCAGGCGGAGTTCGGCCCCGGGGCGCATGGCCCGCGCGAGGCGGTCGAGGGTCTCCGGCGTGACGATGCGCCGCTTGTGGTGACGCGTCTTGGGCCAGGGATCGGGAAACAGGATGAAGACCCGGTCGAGGCTGGCGGGGGCCAGGGCGTCGAGCAGCAGGCGCGCGTCGTCATCCAGGATGCGGATATTGCGCAGAGCGTCCCGCTCGATGCGCGACAGCAGGTTGGCGACGCCTTCGACAAAGGGCTCGCAGCCGAGAAAGCCGACCTCGGGATTACGCAGGGCCTGCCAGGCGAGATGGTCGCCCGCGCCGAAGCCGATCTCGAGCCAGATCTCCGAGACGGCGGCGGGAAACAGCGCGGCCGGATGGAGGCTTTCGCCGGCATCGGGCAGGGCGATCGCCACGGCGGGCAGCTTGTTTTCGAACAACTCGGCGCGCGCGGCGCGCAGGGGCCGCCCCTTGCGCCGGCCGTAAAACCGCCGAATCCGGCCGTCGCCCCCTCTGTCGTCGCCGTCCGCCAGCGGGCCGTCCGCTACGATGCGCCGAAAGCCGACTTCAATGCGGCGACGAGATCTGTCCGCTCCCAGGAGAAGCCGCCATCGGCCTCGGGCGCGCGGCCGAAATGGCCATAGGCGGCGGTCCGCGCATAGATCGGCCGGGACAGGGACAGATGCTCGCGAATGCCGCGCGGGCTCAGATCCACCAGCTCGCGGATAATCTTGCCGAGTTTGGCTTCGTCGACCTGCCCGGTGCCGTAGGTGTCGACATAGACCGAAAGCGGCTTGGACACGCCGATGGCGTAGCTGAGCTGGATGGTGCAGCGATCCGCCAGACCCGCGGCGACGACATTCTTCGCCACATAGCGCGCGGCATAGGCCGCCGAGCGGTCGACCTTGGTCGGGTCCTTGCCGCTGAACGCGCCGCCGCCATGGGGCGCGGCCCCGCCATAGGTGTCGACGATGATCTTGCGCCCGGTCAGACCGGCATCGCCGTCGGGGCCGCCGATCACGAAGCGTCCCGTCGGATTGACGTAGAAATCCTCTTCCGCGCACATCCAGCCCTCGGGCAGGACGTTCAGCACATGCGGCCGGACGATCTCGCGCACTTCGCCCTGATCGAGGTGCCCGGCATGCTGGGTCGAAACCACGATCGAGGTGGCGCGCACCGGCTTGCCGGCCTCGTATTGCAGGGTGACCTGGCTCTTCGCGTCGGGTCCCAGACCGGGCTCGGCGCCCGAATGGCGCGCCTCGGCCAGGGAATGCAGAATTTCATGGGCGAAATGGATCGGCGCCGGCATCAGGGGCTCGGTCTCGGTGCAGGCATAGCCGAACATGATGCCCTGGTCGCCCGCGCCTTCGTCCTTGTTCCCCGCGGCGTCGACACCCTGGGCGATGTCGCTCGATTGTTCGTGGACGTAGATCTGGACTTCCGCGTTCTTCCAGTGAAAGCCGTCCTGTTCGTAGCCGATGTCGCGCACGCAGGCGCGCGCCGCCTCTTCCAGGTGACCGTGGGTGATGGATCCGGGCCCGCGGGTTTCGCCTGCGAGAACGATGCGATTCGTCGTGACGAGAGTCTCGACCGCGACCCGCGATTGCGGATCGGCCGTGAGGAACATATCGACGACGGCGTCCGAAATGCGATCGCAGACCTTGTCGGGATGGCCCTCGGAGACGGACTCACTCGTGAAGACATAGTCGGATGTCGGCACGCTCGACTCCCCCCTGGAAATGGTTGATACGGCGGCGGAAGGCCGACGTGGAACGACAGACCGCCTGCCGACGCCCCAGTCATAGGGCGGCCCTTGCGCCCAGCTGCGGGGCGGCCCTTGTCGCAAGGATTTAATGAGGCGTCAAGGCCGGGGCGAGACCGCCCCGGCGAAAACGCGTTCGGGGCGCGGCCTAGTCCTGACCCGCCTTGGCCAGCGCCTTGGCGAGATCGAAGACGCGCTTGCGCACATTGCTGTCGGTGATGCGGTAATAGGCGCGCACGAGTTCAAGGGTTTCGCGCTTGGCCATGGGGTCGGCGGCGTAATGCGCCTGGGCATCCTCGGCCAATCCTTCGGCGCGCGGCCCGGACTCCGCTTCGATCTCCGCTGGCATATCGTCGAAGAAGAAACTGACCGGGACCTCAAGCACCTTGCTCAGTTCGAAGAGCCGGCTGGCGCCGATCCGGTTGGCGCCGCGCTCGTATTTCTGGACCTGCTGAAAGGTGAGGCCGATCGCGTCGCCGAGTTTCTCCTGGCTCATGCCCAGCATGGTCCGGCGCAAGCGCACGCGACTGCCGACATGGACATCCACTGGCTTCGGACGGCC